>JANOXU010000051.1:0-4520 GCA_031418595.1 Burkholderiales bacterium | reverse complement strand
GGACAATGCGCCGACGGAAAGCCTGTGGGGAAGCCTGAAAGTGGGCCGGCTGTACGGCAAGAAGTTCGCCACCCAGCGCGAGGCGATGGACGAGGTGATCGACTGGTTGACGTTCTACAACCATCGCAGACTTCACTCCACGCTCGGCTACGTCAGCCCGATGAGGTTCGAAGCAAACTGGCACGCGGGCCAGGCGAAGAAAGCCGCGTAACCGAGTGGCTATGGACTACGTCGAACGAGGGCAAGGTCACAGTGCTGCCGGCGTTCGTCACGAATGGGTCAGTGGTATGCGGTTGGGGCTTGCCGCGTCGACCTGCAGATAGACTGACCCTGCGAATTCGCAGGGGAGGCGCCTTTGATCAAGTTGCTGCACACAGCCGACTGGCAGATCGGCAAGCAGTACGGCCAGTTCGACACCGACGATGCAGCCCTGCTGGCCGATGCCCGGTTTGCTGTGGTCGAGCGGTTGGCGCAACTGGCTGCTGCGCAGGGCGTCGACGCGGTGCTGGTGGCCGGTGATGTGTTCGACGCGCAAGGCGTGGCTGACAAGACCATCCACCGGCTGTTCAACAGCCTGGCCGCATTCAGCGGGCCCTGGGTGTTGATCCCTGGCAACCATGACGCCGGCCTGAGCGAATCGGTCTGGATCCGCGCCGCGCGCCTGAACGCGCTGCCGGCGAACGCGCATGTCTGCCTGCGCCCAGAGCCACTGTTGTTTCCCGCGCTGCGCTTGGCGGTGCTGCCCGCGCCCTTGACGCAGCGCCACACCCACAGCGACTTAACTGAATGGTTTGCCGCCGCGCAAGTGCCACCGGGGTTGTTCCGCGTGGGCCTGGCGCATGGCAGCGTGCAAGGCATCCTGGCCGAAGACATCGACTCCAGCAACCCGATTGCAGCGGCGCGCGCCGAACAAGCCGCACTGGACTACCTGGCCCTGGGCGACTGGCACGGCTGCAAGCAAGTCGACGCCCGCACCTGGTACAGCGGCACGCCGGAAACCGACCGCTTCCGCGCCAACGCATCGGGCCAGGCGCTGATCGTGAGCTTGTCCGAACCCGGTAGCCTGCCGAACGTGACGCAGCACAGCACGGGCCAATACCGCTGGCGCGAGGATGTGGTGACGCTGCAAGTGCCCAGCGACATCGACGCCTTGCTGCAGCAACTGGCCGGCTTGACGCCCGCCGATGTGCTTGCACTCAGCCTGAGCGGCCGCATCGACCTGCCGTCACGGCGGCGCGTGCTCGATGCCATCGGCCAGGCGCGTGGCCGCTCGCGCAGCCTGGTCGCCGACCTGTCGGCCTTGCGCTTTGAGCCCACGGCCGAAGACATCGGCGCGTTGCAGGCTGACGGCTACTTGGGCGATGTGATCGCCGGCCTGCGCGCGGCCCAAGAGGGCGCGCCGACCGAGGCCACGGCGCTGGCAGGTGACGCACTGGCACTGTTGGCCGGCATCCTTGACGAGCGCCGTGCCAGCGCGAGGGCCGCAGCGTGAGGATCACCCGCATTCGGCTGGAGCAGTTCAAGCAGTTTCGCCAGCGCGTCGAGATCGCCGACCTCACCGATGGCATCAACCTGTTCACCGGCCCCAACGAAGCCGGCAAGAGCACGATCGTGGCTGCCGTGCGTGCCGCCTTCTTCGAGCGCCACCGCTCCGGCAGTGTTGATGACTTGCGGCCCTGGGGCGACGCGGCCGCATCGCCCACAGTGGAACTCGAGTTCACCGTTGCCGGCCAACCCTATCGCCTGACCAAGAGCTTCTTGAGCAAGAAGCGCTGCGAGTTGCAGGCCGGCGCGCAGCAGCTCGATGGCGAGCTGGCCGAAGACCACCTGGCCGAACTGCTGGGGTTCCAGTACGCGGGCAAGGGCGCCAGCGCTGCGAAGCATTGGGGCATACCTGGTTTGCTGTGGATCCAGCAAGGCGCCGGCCAGCACATCCACGACCCCGTGGCGCACGCCACCGACCACCTGCGCAACGCCTTGAATGCAACGCTGGGCGAAGTGGCCAGTAGCGGTGGCGACGACGTGCTTGCCAGCGTGGAAGCGCAGCGCAACGAGCTGTTGACGCCGGCCGGCGGCACGCCGCGAGGTACCCTGGCTGAAGCCTTGAAACGGCGCGCGCAACTTGACGCTGAACTGCAGGCCACCGACACCGAAGTGGCCACCTACCGGCACAAGGTGGATCAGCTCGGCGGGCTGCGGCGCGATCAAGCTGCCGACGAAGCCCACAAGCCCTGGGCCGCTTCACGCCAGCAGGAACAAGAAGCCCGCGCCAAGCTGGATGCCATCGAGCGTGTGCAAAGCTCGTTGGCTGCTGATCGCCAACGCGCCGAACAGCTTGATGCACAGGTGCGGCTGCTGCGTGGCCGGCTCGAAGCATTTGCCGAGCAGGAGGCCGCGGCCAAGACACGCGGCATTGCCGTGGGCGCCGCGCAGCAAGCACTGAGCGCGGCAACCCATCTGGTCGACCAGTGGGCGACCCAGGCCACCGTTTCGACCGCTGCGTATGAAGCCGCCAGAAACCTGCTGCGCCGGGTGCGCCAGAGCGACACCCGTGCCAGCCTGGCGCGCGAGCTTGTCGAACTGAAGCACAAGGCACAGAGCACGCACGCGCGGCTGCAACAGGTGCAAGCCGAGCAGGCCAGCCTGCTGGCGCTTCAGGCGCAAGCAGCGGCGTCGCAGATCGATGCCGGCGTGTTGCAACAAATGCGCTCGCAGAGCCTGCAACTGCGTGAACTTCAGATTCAACGTGCGGCCGCAGCGACCCGGCTGCGCTTCACACTTGTTGATGGCCACGGCGTTCAATTGGGCGACGAGCCGCTGACAGGCGCGGGCGAACGGTTGCTGCTGGAAGCCACCACGCTGCAACTGGGCGCCATGGGCCAGCTTGAAATTTCCCCAGGCGGTGCTGACCTGGCCGAGTTGGGCCGTCAGGAAGGCGCTGTGCGCGACACACACGGCGCATTGCTGCAGCGGCTGGGATTGGCATCGTTGGACGAGGCCGAAGCGCGCCACCGGGTGCACACGCAACGCGGCGCCGAACTGAAGGCGATGACCGCCACGCTGAAGGCCCTGGCGCCCAAAGGCGTGGACGTGCTGCGCGCCGAGGCCGTGGCGCAAGCCGCCCGGGCAACGGAAGTCGAGGCTGCGCTGGCCAAGATGCCAGCGGTGCAGGAGGCGGCCGGTGCGCCGCTGCAGTCGGTCTCCGAAGCCGAAACCGGAGAAGACGGCGCCCGCCGCGCGCTGGAACAAGTCAACGCCAGCCTGGGCCCCGCGCGTGTGGCTGCGGGCAACGCGCAAACCAAGCTGGAAGGCGCGCAGCGCGAACACCAGGCGGCACAGGCCTTGCTGGACGCGCCAGACCGTGCCGGCAAGCTGCAAGCCTCCAGCCAAGCCTTGGTGGACGCACTCGCGCAGCAGGCTGCGCTGGCGGCAGCGCTCAAGGCCAAGGCCGACGAGGTGGCGCAAGCGCGGCCCGACATCTTGAAGCAAGACGTCGAGCGTTTCCAACGCAGTGCCGAGCAGTTGGAAAAGGGTTTCGACGAGCGCAAGAACGCGCTGCTGCGGCTGGAGGTGGAGTTGGAAAGCGCCGGCGCGCAGGGCCTGGAAGAGCGGCGCGCGGCGCTGGCGCGCGACCTGGCGCAGGCGGCGCGCCGCGCCGAAGAGTTGCGCCGGCGCGCAGCGGCGCTGGACCATTTGCTCAAGCTGCTGAAGGACCAGCGCGCTGCCTTGACGCGCAAGCTGCAAGCACCGCTGCAAAAGCACCTGAACCACTACCTTGAACTGCTGTTTGCACAGGCGCACCTGGCGATCGACGAAGCCTTGAGCCCCGGGCCGCTGACGCGCAACGGTCCGGCGGGGCCGGAATCAGGTGCCTTCGAAGCGCTGAGTTTTGGCTTGCGCGAGCAGATGGGCGTGATCAGCCGGCTGGCTTACGCCGACTTGCTGCGCGAGGCCGGGCGCCCCACGTTGATCATCTTGGACGATGCGTTGGTGCACAGCGATGAGCAGCGGCTGGGCTTGATGAAACGGGTTTTGTTTGATGCGGGGACGCGGCATCAGATCTTGCTGTTCACTTGTCACCCGATGAATTGGCGGGATATGGGTGTGGCGGCGAGATCACTGCTCGAAACACGAAACCCATAGCCCACCGGAGCGGCCTGGCATTGCGCTGGGGGTCGCAGGTTTACGCCGGGCGTTGTGCGCGGTGGGCAGGCCAGCGGTCTGCCGGTTGAAACGGTCGTGTCGGTTTCATTGATGTGCGCGGTGGCTTGCTGTTCACGAGTGCCAATTCAAACAGATCGCCATTGGTCTCGGGCCGCAAGGGTAGTGGAGCCTGCGGTGCCTCGAACTGGCGCCAAATCGTCCCGTCGCTGAACCAGTTCCTGCAGCAGTTGCACTTGTGTGAGCGATGGCCAGGAACCGCGTCTATTCGCTGGTGAGGTGGCGGATTTGATCTTGAGCTGATCGATCGGTGAGTTGGAGGGATTGCGCCTGGCCCGGCCGCCCTGCAGGGCGGCCGG
>JANOXU010000050.1:0-7303 GCA_031418595.1 Burkholderiales bacterium | reverse complement strand
TGTGGGTCAAGGCCGGGAACATGCTCGAGTACGGTGACACCACGGCGCAGTTGCACATCAGCCAGGGGCCGTTCGTCTACCTGATGAGCGTGCTGTGTGCGGCCACCGGCTTGATCCACGTGATGCTGATGTTCAAGCCGGTGTCGCACCATCATCCGGGGGTGGAGCCCGGTGGCGCCACATGATCGAAGCGCTGCTCGGCTTCGCGGCCATCTTCGTGCTCGCGGCGATGCGCATTCCGCTGGCCTTTGCCATGGGGCTGGTGGGCTTCCTGGGCCTGGGCCTGCTGCGCGGCTGGGAGGCCACTTCGGCCAGCACGGCGCAGTCCATTTACGACGCCGGCTTTGCCTACACCTTGTCGGTGGTGCCGCTGTTCATCCTCATGGGCAACTTCGTCGCCCGGGCCGGCCTGGCGCACGAGCTGTTCCGCGCCGCCTACACCTTGGTGGGCCATGTGCGCGGCGGCTTGGCGCACGCCACCATCATGGCTTGCGCGGGCTTTGGCGCCATCTGCGGCTCGTCGATCGCCACCGCGGCCACCATGGCCAAGGTGGCGTATCCGTCGATGAGCAAGCTGGGCTATTCGAACTACCTGGCCACAGGCGTCATCGCCGCGGGCGGCACGCTCGGGATCATGATTCCGCCGTCAACCATCATGGTCATCTACGGCATCGTGACGGAAACCAACATCGGCAAGCTCTTTGCGGCCGGCGTGATTCCGGGCCTGCTGTGCGCCGCGCTGATGATGGTCGGCGTGGCCTTCATCACCTGGCGCGACCCCGCTGCCGGCCCGGCCGCGCCGCGCTCCACCTGGGCCGAACGGCGGGCCGCGTTGCGTGGCATTTGGGGCGTGGCCCTGCTGGTGGTGGTGGTGCTGGGCGGCATTTACGGCGGCGTGTTCACGGCCACTGAAGGGGCCGGCATCGGCGCGTCGGGTGCCTTCTTCTTCGCCTGGGCGCGCGGCGTATTGAGCTGGAAGAGCTTGATGGACGTGCTGGTGGAAAGCACGCGCACCACGGCGATGCTGTTCACCATCCTGATCGCGGCGATGCTGTTCTCGTCATTCGTTAACTTCACCACCATGCCGAACGACCTGAAGGAATGGATCCTGCACCTGGGCCTGAGCCCGCTGCTGGTGGTGGGCGCGATGATGGTGATCTACGTGCTGCTGGGCACCATCATGGAAGAACTTTCCATGGTGCTGCTGACCATTCCGGTGTTCTTCCCCATCGTCACGCAACTCGGCTTCGACCCGGTGTGGTTTGGCGTGCTGATCGTGCTGGTGGTGCAGATCGGCTTGATCTCCCCGCCCGTAGGCATGAACCTGTTCGTGCTGAACTCGCTGCTCAAAGACGTGAGCCTGCCGCAGATTTTTCGCGGCGTGTGGCTGTTCGTGGTGGTGCTGGTGGTGGCGCTGGCGCTGTGCCTTGAATTTCAGTGGCTGGCGCTGTGGTTGCCCAGCTTCATGAAGTAACGCGTTGTGCGGCACGGCCTGGCCGCAGCCGGTGCAGCACGCGCCAGCCCAGCAGCGCGCCGATGATGACGGCGTACACCGCCACTTCAGCAAAGTTGCTCTTGGCTGCGCGCATCCAGAAGAAGTGCAGCAAGCCGAGCACGGCGACCACATAAACCAGCCGGTGCAAGGCCTGCCAGCGCTTCACGCCCAATGTGCGGATGGCGCGGTTGAACGACGTGGCGGCCAGCACCAGCAGGCACAACAGGCCCAGGCTGCCGACCAAGATGAACGGGCGCTTGGTGATGTCGCGCACGATGTCATCCACCTCGAACCCCATGTCTAACCAGGCGTAGCACAGGAAGTGCAGCACGGCGTAGAAGAAGACAAACAGGCCCAGCATGCGGCGGTGGCGCAACAGCATCGGCCAGCCCAAGTGCACCCGCAGCGGCGTCACGGCCAGCGTGAGGCACAGCAAGCGCAAGACCCAGTCACCCGTGCCGCGAACCAAGGCCTCGGCGGGGTTGGCGCCCAGGGTGTTCAGCACCGCGCCGGCCAGCAGCCACAGCGCCGGCAGCAGCGCCAGCATGAACACCAAGGGCTTGGCCGCGCGGTGGGCCAGCAGCTTGTTCATGGCTGCTTGTTCAGTAAAGCTTTTTCAGATCCATGCCGGCGTAAAGCTGGCCCACCTGGGCTTCGTAGCCGTTGAACATGAGCGTGGCGCGGCGCTTGGCCAGCAGGCCGTCATCACCAATGCGGCGCTCGGTGGCCTGGCTCCAGCGCGGGTGGTCGACCTGCGGGTTGACGTTGGAATAGAAGCCGTACTCGCTGGGCGCGGCCTGCTCCCAACTCGTCTTGGGCTGCTGCGCCGTGAAGCGGATGCGCACGATGGACTTGCCCGATTTGAAGCCGTACTTCCACGGCACCACCAGCCGCACGGGCGCGCCGTTTTGGTTGGGCAGCACCTCGCCGTACAAGCCAAAGGCCAGCAGCGCCAACGGGTGCAGGGCTTCATCCAGGCGCAGGCCTTCCACATAAGGCCAATCGAGCGCCGATGAACCCAGGCCGGGCATCTGCGCTTTGTCGGCCAAGGTCACGAACTGCACGAACTTGGCGTTGCCGTTGGGCTCGGCGCGCTTGATCAATTCGGCCAGCGAATAGCCCACCCAAGGAATCACCATCGACCAACCTTCCACACAACGCATGCGGTAGATGCGCTCTTCCATGGGCTTGAGCTTGAGCAGCGCGTCGATGTCATAGCTGCCCGGCTTGTTGCACTCGCCTTCCACCAACACCGCCCACGGCCGCGTTTTCAGGCTGCCGGCATGGCGCGCCGGGTCGGCCTTGTCGGTGCCGAATTCGTAGAAGTTGTTGTAGCTGGACACGTCCTGGTACGGCGTGAGTTTTTCCATCGTCAGGGCGCCGGGCAGCGCGCTCTTGCTGCCGGGCAAGGCTGCCAACTTGCCGGGTGCGGCGGCCTGGGCAAGTGCGTCGCGTGCCGCCCACGCGGCCAGGGCCGTGCCCATGCCGGCTGCAGCCAGTTGTTTGAGCAGCGCGCGGCGCTGCGCATAAACCGCCGCCGGCGTGATGTCCGCTGCAACGGCGTGTTTGAAGCCGCGATCCGGGTGAAAGTGCATGTTGCCTCCTGCTGCGCGTGGGAGAGGGTCGCGCGGGACGCGCAGACCTTACTGCATGACGGCGCCAGGCGTGAAAAAGCCGGTTCTGCAACCGGCCTGGCGTGAGCGGGTGTGAACGCCCGGCTTCAGCGCAGCCCGGCCATGTAGTCGCTCACGGCCTTGATTTCGCGGTCGCTCATGCGCGCGGCAATGGCCACCATGGTCGGCCCATTGGCGCGCTGGCCGGCGCGAAAGGCAAGCAGTTGCGCCTCGGCATAGTCAGCGTGCTGGCCGGCCACGCGCGGGTATTGGGCCGGCATGCCGGAGCCCGCGGGGCCGTGGCAGCCCGAGCAGGCCGCAACGGCCTTGTCGGCAATGCCGGCGCGGAAGATTTTTTCGCCCAGCTTGACCAGGTCTTTTTGCTTGGCGAAGCCGGGCTTGGCCTGCTTGGCAGCGTAGAAGGTTGAGACGTTGAGCATGTCGGCGTCGCTCAGCGTGGCGGCAAAGCCTTTCATGATCGGGTTGTTGCGCTTGCCGGACTTGAACTCAGCCAATTGCTTGGCCAGGTATTCCGGGTGCTGGCCTTGAAGAATCGGGTTGGCAGGGCTGCCGCGGCTGCCATCTGCGGTGTGGCAGGCGGCGCAAACCTGGGTGGACAGATCCTGCCCTTTGGCCAGATCGGCCTTTTTGGCGGCAGCGCCTTCGGCGGCAAAGACAGGGCCGCACAAGGCGGAGGCAAGCAGCAGGCAGATCAGGGCAAGGGGCGACTTCATGTCGGGGCCTTCGTTGAACTCATTGTTGGTGCGGGTAAATTCGTGCGGGCAGATTCGGTTGCGCCGAATCAAACCCGACGATTTTACAATGCTTCATGACATTGATCCCCACCGCGCCTGGCGCAAACCTGAACGCCGCGTCAAACCCGGCTCGTGACGCCTTGGCTTGGACGCACACCGCGCGCTTCCTGACCACCGCCGCCAAGCTCGACCAGTTGCCACAAACCGAACTGCCCGAGATCGCCTTCGTGGGCCGCAGCAACGCCGGCAAGTCCACCGCCATCAACCGCCTGGCGCAGCAAAAACGGCTGGCCTTTGCCTCGCGCACGCCGGGGCGCACGCAGCACATCAACCTGTTTGAACTCGGCCCCAAAGACGCCGCCGACACCTTGTTTGCGGACCTTCCGGGCTACGGCTACGCCGCCGTGGAGCGCCAGGCCAAGCTGCGCTGGCAAGAGGTGATGGCGCAGTACCTGGTGCTGCGGCGCAGCCTGTGCGGTGTGGTGGTGATGATCGACTCCCGGCACGGCTGCACGCCGCTCGATTTGCGTTTGCTGGAACTGCTGGCGCCGCGCGTGGTGAACGGTTCGGTGCGGCTGTTGGTGCTGCTGACCAAGAGCGACAAGCTGTCCAAGAACGAGGCCGCCAAGTCGCTGGCGGCCACGCAAGCCGTGCTGGCTGGGTTCAGTTCGGAAGAAGCCGACATCGGCATTTGCTTGTTCTCGGCGTTGTCGGGCGCGGGCGTGGGCGATGCCGCGCAGGCGCTGCACGCCTGGACCCGACCGCCGACGCAGCAACCTGAGCAACTGCCTGGCGTCGCCCCGCAATCTGCCGGGTAAAGCGGCTGATGTGAAACGTTATCCGGGTCCTCAAGGCCGGCCGATGAACAGCACGACGCCGGCCGAACCGCCGGGTGCATAGGTCAGGCCCAGGTACAGCGGGCCGATGCCGCTGTCGGCGCCCAGGAACACGCTGGCGCCTTTGCGCAGGCCGTTCAGCCTGATCTGGCTGCGCTGATCCCACACGTTGCCGGCTTCGAGCGTGGCGCCGACGAAGAAGCCGCGTGTCAGCACCGGCGCCGTGGGCAGGCGGCGGTACCAGGTCAGCCTCGTGAACAGCAATTGGTTGCCGTAGAGCTGGCCGCTTTGGTAGCCCGACAGGTTGTGAAACCCGCCCAAGGGGTAGCGGCCCAGCAGCACGCTGCCCTGTTGCTGCGAAAGTTGCAGCGCGGCGTGCGCGGCGAAGGTGTCTGCGCCAACGCTGTGCACATAGGTGCCCTGCGCCTCCAGGCGGAAGAAAGACTCTTCCAGCGAGCCGCTGCGCCGCCCACCGTGGGCCTCGGCTTCGGCGCGGTAACCCGATTGTGGGAACGAGGCGAAGTCCAGCTGGTCGATGACGACGCGCGCGCGCAGGCCGGTTTCGTAGTTCAGCTCGACCACGCGCGCACCGATGTAGTCGCCGCCCAGCAAATGCGGGCTGGTGCGCAGGATGGTTTGCGCCACGCCCAGGCGCAGCTCGCCCAGCGCGGCCCAGGGCTGCCCGATGTCCAGCCCCACACGCGACAGGGTGCGGTTGAACTGCGCCTGTTCCGTGCCATCGAGCGGCGAAAACAGCGCAATGCGGCGCTGCTCCAGGTTGGCCCAGGCGGCGGCAAACCAGTCGTTGGCCAGGCCCAAGGTCCAATTCAATGGGTGATACAGCTCGGTGCTCAGTGCCGGCACTTCGCCGAGTTGAAGCCGGTTGCGCCACTCGGTGCCGTTCGCAGTGAGCCAATGGCGGTTGTGACTGAGCTTGAGGTTAAAGGCGCTGCGACCGGCAAAGTCGGTTGACAAGTCCAGCCCCACGCGCAGGTAGTTCGGCCCCCAGGGCTTGTCTTCCAACTCGAACACCAGGCCCTCGCCCTGCTCGCGCCGCTGCAAGCTGTAGTTGGTGCGTGAATAGTCGCCGCTGGCCGCCAAGTGGCGCGTATCGCGTTCAGCGCGCTGCACATCGAACGGCTGGCCGGGTTGGGTTTCCAGTTGCGCGGCAAAGCGCTTGGGGTTGGTGACCGTGCTGCCCGAGAAGTCAACAAAGGCCAGCGCCGGCTGCGGCCCCTGCCAGCTGCGGCGCGCCTGCTGCGCCGCGGCATACGCAGCGGGGTCCAGCGCCAGCGCCTGCAACGCCTGGCGCATGCCGGCGGCAGCTTCCTCGCCCAGGCCGACGAGCCGGGTGGCTTGTTCGAAGTCGCTCGCCGCCAGCGTGCCGAGTTGAGGTTGGATCAACAGGTCGCCGCCGCGCAGACTGGCCAGGCTGCGGCGCACGTTTTGTTCGGTCAGGATGTTGACCATCTGCGCCGTCAAGCCGATCACCGAGCCCAGCGTTTCGCGCCCGGCCAGCGGCGTGCCCACGTTGACGACGATCACCACGTCGGCGCCCATGGCGCGCGCCACATCCACCGGCACGTTGTTGACCAAGCCGCCATCACCGAGCAGGCGGCCTTGCCACTCGGTGGGCGCAAACAGGCCCGGCACGCTCATGCTGGAACGCAGCGCCAAGGCCAGGTCGCCGTCGCTGAGCACCACGGCGTCGCCCGACTCCATGTCGGTGGCCACGGCGCGAAACGGAATCGGCAGCTTGTCGAACTGCGTCACCTGCCGCGCCGGCAGGGTGAAGCGGCGCAGCATGGTTTCGAGTTCGCGGCTCGAAACGGCCGCCTGCGGCGTGCGCAGCTCGCCGTTGCGCACGCCGAGTTCGAACACGCTGGCGATGTCGTGGTCTTCTTCTTTGCGCCGCTGTGACAGCAGCTTGCGGTCAACCCGCGTGGCAAACACATCAGCCCAGCGGACGCGGCCAAGCTCGGCCTCGATCTGCGCCGCACCCATGCCGCTGGCGTACAGGCCACCGACGATGGCGCCCATCGAGGTGCCGGCGATCAGGTCGATGGGCACGCGCTCGCGTTCCAGCACCTTGAGCACGCCCACATGCGCCAGCCCGCGTGCGCCGCCGCCTGACAGCACCAGGCCAACCTTCGGCCGCGCGGCGCCGGCTTGGGCACCGCCTTCGGTTTGCGCCCAGGCCACGCCGGCGTAGAGCCAGGTAATGGAAAACAGGGCTGCGTACAGGAGGGGTGTGCGCATCGGGCCGCGATTATCGAGGCCGGCCGAGCGCGGCCCATGCAAAGAAAAAGCCCGCGGCTTGCGCACGCGGGCTTCGAGTTCAGCTGTGGGCCAGCGGTCTCAAGGAATGAGACCGCTGGCGGGCATCACATGTCCATGCCGCCCATGCCGCCCATCCCACCCATGCCGCCACCGCCGGTCATCGGGGTTTCGTCCTTCGGGGCCTCGGCCACCATGCACTCGGTGGTGAGCATCAAGCCCGCCACGGAGGCTGCGTTTTGCAGCGCGGTGCGGGTGACCTTGGTCGGGTCGAGGATGCCCATTTCGATCATGTCGCCATAGGTGCCGTTGGCCGCGTTGTAGCCG
>JANOXU010000049.1:0-25133 GCA_031418595.1 Burkholderiales bacterium | reverse complement strand
CAGGCGGCGCATCACGGCCAGCACCTCGCCCACCATTTCGGGGTCGAGTGCGCTGGTGGGTTCATCAAACAACATCGCCGGCGGCTCCATGGCCAAGGCCCGCGCAATGGCCACACGCTGCTGCTGGCCGCCTGAAAGCTGCGCCGGGAACGCCGCCGCCTTGTCGGCCAGGCCCACGCGCTGCAGCAGTTGCAGCGCCTTGTCGCGCGCCGCGGCCTTGCCCAGGCCGTTCACACGCACGGGCGAGAGCATCACGTTGTCGAGCGCACTCAAGTGCGGAAACAGGTTGAAGCTCTGGAAGACAAAACCCACGCGGCTGCGCAGGCGGTTCAGCGCCGCCGCACTCATGGGCGCGTGCACACTTTGGCCATCGAAGCGCAGCTCACCCGAGGCAATGTCTTCCAGCCTGTTAACGGTACGGATGAGCGTGGACTTGCCCGAGCCCGACGGCCCGCACACCACCACCACCTCGCTCTTGCTGACTTGCGCATTCACGTCAACCAGCGCATGCAGCGGGCCGAACCACTTGTTGACGCCGCGAAATTCAATCATGCCGCGTGCCCCAGGGCCATGCCCGCCGCGGCGCGCGGCGCGCCACCGCGCTGTGCCTCGATGTGCCGTTCCAGCTTGGTGGCAGCCCAACTCAGGCTCCAGCACACCACGTAGTAAATGAGCGCCAGGATGGCAAACACCTCGAAGGGTTTGGTCAGCAACTGGTTGTTGATCTGGCCGGCGGCAAAGGTGAGCTCGGGCACGTTGATCACATAGCCCAAGGTGGTTTCCTTGATGGTCGAGACGAACTGGCTCAGCATGGCCGGCAGCATGTTGAACAGCGCCTGCGGCAACACCACGCGGCGCATCGCCCCCAAGTGGCTGTGGCCCAGCGCACGCGCCGCCTCCATCTGGCCCTTGGGCAAGGCCTCGATGCCGGCGCGCACCACCTCGGCCAGGTAGGCGCTTTCATACAGCACCAAGGTGACCAGCATGGTGGTGAAGCCCGACACGTTTTGCCCGATCAGCAAGGGCACCATGAAGTACACCCACAGAATGATCATCAGCAACGGCACACCGCGCGCCACCATGATCAGCGCCGTGGCCGGCACGCTGAGCCAGTGCCAGCGCGACAGGCGCGCCAGGGCCAACAGCACGCTCAAAGGGAACGCCAGCACGATGCCCAACACCGACAAGATGAGCGTGGCGCAGATGCCGCCCAGCGGGCCGTTGGGGTACTGGCCGATGAGCAGCAGCAACCAGTTGTCGCGCACGATCTCCCACATGCCGGCGAGCAGGGCCGGCATCACGCTGCCCCCTGCCCGGCGATGCGGGTGCGCCGTTCCAGCCACACGCCAAACGCCATGATCAACAGCGAGGCAAAGAGGTACATCACCGTGGCCAGCAAGTAGCTTTCAAACGCACGGAAGCTGAGGTTCTCAATCTCCTTCACCGCGTGCGTCAGCTCCGCCACGCCGATGGCCATGGCCAGGCTGCTGTTCTTGAACAGCGACACGCTGTGGTTCACCAGCGCCGGCAGCGCATTGCGCGCCGCCTGCGGCAGCAACACATGGCGCAGGCTGCTGGAGAAACCATGGCCCAGTGCACGCGCGGCTTCGGCCTGCCCCGCCGGCACGGCGCGCAGGCCCGAGCGCAGGTCTTCACTGAAGTACGCCGCCTGGCACAACCCCAGGCCGATGACGGCAAACACCGCTTCGCCGTTATGCGCCGATAGCCAAGTCTGCAAGGCGCCGGGCAACAGGTTGGCAATGCCGAAATACCACAGCATCAGTTGCACCAGCGTGGGCACGTTGCGGTGGTAGGAGACATAGCCTTGCACAAAGCGCTGGCTGATAACGTTTGGCATCAGCCGCAGCGCCAGCAGCACAAACGCCAGGCTCATGGCCAGCAGCCAGGAGGCGATGGCGATGACCAGCGTCATCTTCACGCCCTGCACCAGCATGCTGGCGAAACGCGGGTCCAGCAAGATGGCCCAGACGTCAAAACCTTTCATCACACCGGCCGCGTGGTTTGCAGGCCACCGGGCACCTGCATGGTGGGCGTGATTTCCATGTGGCCGATGTTCACCGCCGCCGGCGCGGCAATGGCAAAGGCAATGGCGTCGGCAATGTCCACCGCTTGCGGCAGCTCGAAGCCCTTGACGAAACGTTCATGCGTTTCAACGCTGTCGCCGTGCACATGGGCAAAGATGTCGGTGGCCACGCGGCCGGGGCAAATTTCAGTCACGCGCACGCGCTTGCCGAAAGCATCGATGCGCAACTGGCGCGACAGCATGCTCACCGCGGCCTTGGTGGCGTGATAGGTGGAGTTGCCATTGAAGTTATAGGCCGCGGCAATGGAGCTGATGTTCACCACATGGCCACGGTCGCGCGCCACCATGCCCGGCAGCACCAGGCGGCACAGGTGCAGCACGGCGCGCAGGTTGACGTCAATCAACAGGTCGATGTCATCGGCCTGGGCTTGCAAGAACGCTCGCGGCCGATCAACGCCCGCGTTGTTCACCAGCACGTCGAATTCATGTTCGCGCGTCAGCTTGGTGAGGCCGGGCAAGTCGGTCACATCGAGCACCTGGGCGATGCAGCCGGTGCGCGCTGCAAGGTCGCGCAAGGATGCTGCGTTGCGGGCCAGCGCATGCACGGTCAAACCTTCCTTGCACAAACGTTCAACCACGGCAGCGCCAATGCCGCCTGAGGCGCCGGTGACGAGTGCGGTTCTGTAGTCTGAAAAGGGCATGTGCAACCAGTTCGCAGTGGAGCAATCTAGCCAGCGCCCACGGCTTGCGCCAAGACGGTTTGGCTGTGGCGGGATAAGGCCACCTTATGTTGCCAGTTGCTTGGACAAGGGCACGATGCGCCCGCCCGCGCGCAGCACTTCAGCGCGCACCAGGCGGGCCAGCGCCACGGCGCCCGGCGTGTCGCCATGCACGAGGATGGAGCGCGGCCGCATCGCCAGCAGCGCGCCGCTGTGGCACTGCACCTCGCCTTGCGTGAGCAGGCGCCGCACACGCTGCAACACCGCGGCTTCATCGTGAATCACCGCGCCGGGAAACTTGCGCGGCACCAGCAAGCCTTCATCATCAATGGCGCGGTCAGCCAAAAACGTGGTGGCCACGGGCAGGCCGCATTCGGCGGCGGCGGCCTCGATGGCGCGGCTGGCGGATGAACTGATGATGAGCTGCGCATCAAACGCCGCCACGCAGCGCAGCAGCGGGTCGGCCAGCGCCGCGTCGGCCGCCGCCAAGTTGCCCAGAGCGCCATGAAAGCTCATGTGCGACATGCGGTGGCCGGCGGCGCGCGCTACGCCGGCCAATGCGCCGAGTTGATAGGTGACCATGGCGGCCAGTTCTTCCACGTCAATGTGCATGACGCGCCGGCCAAAGCCCTGTCGGTCGGGGAAGCCGACATGCGCGCCCACATCAACACCCCGCGCCAGCGCCGTGCGCACCGTGCGCTGCATGATGAGCGGGTCGCCGGCATGAAAGCCGCACGCCACGTTGGCTGACGACACCACGTCGAGCAAGGCCTCGTCTTCGCCCATGCGCCAGGGGCCGTAGCCTTCGCCGAGGTCGGCGTTCAGATCAATGTCCATGTCTACCTTGGGCATGCGTGTGCAATGAGCAAACTCGGTGCGGCCATCATGCCGTGGATCCGAGGGGCGCCAGCCGCCACAACTCGATGCGCCTGGCCACGTCAGCCAGCCAGCGCTGGTTGGCCCGCAGCACTGCCACGGCATCGGGCCAGTTTGTTTCAACAAAACGGATGTGGCCGCCAATGGGCGCCTGCCCCAAACGCCACAGGTCGGCCTCGATCACGGTGCCGATCTTGGGGTAGCCGCCCGAGGGCTGGGCGTCGCGCATCTGCACGATGGGTTGGCCGCCGGGCGGCACTTGTATGACGCCGGGAACGATGCCGTGCGAGCGCAGTTCAATGGGCGCCAGCGGCAGCAGCGCGGCGCCGGCCAGGCGATAACCATAGCGATCACTTTGTGGCGTGATCTGCCAGCGCTGGGCCCAGAATGCGGCGCGCGAGGCTTCAGTGAAGCGTTCATATTCGGCCGCCGGCAGCACCCGCACGGCGCTCACGCCATCCGCCTGCAAGGGCATGGCAAAGGCGGATGGCACCAGGCCAAAACCTTTGCAGTGCTTGGCGTCAGCCCCTGCACTGGCACGCACCGCCGCAAGGCGGTCGCCGCGCTGCAAGGCGCGGCCCTTGAAACCGCCAAACGCACCGCGCAGTTGTGTGCTGCGCGAACCCAGAACCGCCGGCACCGCCACACCACCAGCCAAACAGAGGTACGCACGGCATGCCGGCCAGGCACCGCGGCGCGGCAGACCCAGGGTCAACACCTGCCCGGCCCGTGCGACGCCGCACCACCAGGGCAGCAAAGCGCGGGCGTCGAGTTGCGCGGCCACATCGGCGCCGGTGAGCGCAAAGGCACAGTCAGCCACGAAGCGCAAGCGCACCGGAAAAACCTGAAACTCCACGGCCGCAGCGCCTTCATCGTTGCCCAGCATCAGGTTGCCGGCGGCCAGCGCCAGCGGGTCCATCGCCCCCGAGCTGCCCACGCCCCAGCGCAACGCGCCATGGCGGCCCAGGTCTTGCACCGTGGCCAGAGCGGTGTTGCTCAGCAGTTCAAGCACCTCGGTCATCGCACCACACCCACCACGCGCAGGCGAATGCTGTCACCGGGCTGCAGCAATGCGGGCGGCGTGGCCGCGGCATCGAAGAAACACATGTCGGTGCTGCCAATGGTGTTCCAGCCACTCGGCCCGGCCGATGCCGACACACCCGTTTGCACGCCGCCAATGGAGACCGCGCCCCCTGGTATGCGCAGCACCGGCACGGCGCGGCGCGGCGTGGCCAGAGCCGGATCCATGCCGCCCAAATAGCAATAGCCCGGGTGGCTGCCCAGCGCGTACACCGGGTACAGCGGCGCGCTGTGGCGGGCCACGATCTCGTCCACGCTCAAACCGGTGTGCGCCACCACATCGCCCAGGTGCAGACCGCCTTCGCCTCCATACACCACGGCCAGCTCCACCACGCGCCCGCCCAGCGCCAAAGGCTGCGCCGCTGGCCAGGCCGCTTGCAGGCGTTCGGCCAGCGCTTCCCAGTGGCCGGCGCCGCGCAAGAAGGCGGGGGCGAAGGTGAGCATGAGGTTGTTCATGCCAGGCACGGCCTCGCCCACTTCGGGCCAGCCTTGAGCCCGTGCAGCCAGGGCCCAGATGCGCTGCTGTGTACGCAGGCCAAGCTCGCCCGGCGCTTCAAACAGCAGCGCCTGGGTGCCCAACACGCTAATGTTTGGTTTCACTTTTTCACGGGGCCGGCTCTGCTGCGCACGCATGCCCTGAAGGTAGCGGCCCGTGCACCCACGCGCCAAGACGGATTGGCTGTGCCGCGATAAGGCTGACTTATGACGCCGCGCCGCGCAGCTCGTCAACGCTGAGCTGGCGCCCGGGTAATTCGTCGACCAGCTCAAGCAAGATCGCCCGCACCGCCTGCGCCGGCTCGGACAGCGGCAAGTGGTCTGACATGCACAGCGCCAGGGGCGCCTCGATCACCGGCTCGATGATCTGGCAGCGCCAGGCCTGGCACGAGGCGGTGATTTCGCGCGCCATCGATTCGGGCAGGATGGTGGCACCCAGGCCGTCGGCGATCACCGCGGTGAGCGTGCTGGCGGATTCAATTTCAGCCACCACGCGCGGCGCCAGGCCGATGCCGGCGAAGGCATCGTCCACCATCTTGCGCACCACGTTGTAGGGCCGCGCCAGGTACAGATCGAGATCAGCCAACAGGCGCAGCGGCACCTGCTGCGGCGGCGCGGGCAGGCTGCTCGGGCCCACCACAAAGAGCTGTTCCTTGAGCAAGGGCACGAAGGCCAGGCCATGCACCGCCGTGCGGCCACCATACAGCACGGCCAGATCCATGCGGCCGTTCATGATCAGTTCTGAAAGCGTGCTGCCATAGGTTTCATTCAGGTACAGCAGCACGCCGGGGTGGCGCGCGCGCACGGTGCGCAGCAGCGGCAATGAAAGTGCGGCCGCAGCCGTGCCCGGCGCCAGGCCCACCGACACCGCACCTTGCAGGCCGAGGCCGGCGGCGTCCATGTCCACGCGCGCCTGCTCGCACTGGCGCAAGATGAGCTGCGCGTGGCGGTACAACACCTTGCCGGCTTCGGTGGGCGTGACACCGCGCTTGGTGCGCAACAGCAACTGCTGGCGCACCTCGCCTTCCAGGGTGGCCAGTTGCTGGCTCAACGCGGGCTGGGCGATGTGCAGCACATCGGCGGCCTGGGTCAGGCTGCCGATGTCGACGATCTTCACGAAGTATTTCAGGCGCCTGAGGTTCAAGGCATGGGCTCCAGGTCACGATGCACCAGGCCCACCTGGCCTGCGCGAATTTACTTGACGACTTTCAGGGTGGCAGGTTCCAACGAATAGCGCCTGGCTTCAAAGTCCTGTACCAAGTTCACGAGTGCATTCAAGCGATCATGTGCTGGCGTGCCTGAAGCTGGGTCGCGCGCCATCAGCTCGGTGATTTCGATTAGGGCGGCCCGGTTTTCGGCCACAGTGCGAAGCGGTTCGGGGGTCATTGGCGCAATTGTGGCGCCACGACTTTTGGTTCTGCGCGACCTCGGGTTTTGCTTGCCAACGGACTTCACAAATCGTCCGGTCATAAGCCGGGCCTATCGAGGCAGACAGAACTTGTCTTGGCGCTACGAAGGCTGCCCGCCTACTGTGCCAAGCTCGCATCATTCAACCCCCATTCGAGAACCGATTTGGAAACCTCCCGCATTGCCGATCGCGTTCGGCGCATCAAGCCCTCACCCAGCACCGCGGCCGCTGACCGGGCCAATGAACTGCGCCGGCAGGGGCACAACATCGTCAGCCTGGTGGTGGGCGAGCCTGACTTCGACACGCCGCGCCACATTCGCGCCGCCGCCGCGCAGGCCATGGAGCAAGGTGCCACGCGCTACACGCTGATGGCCGGCACGCTGGAACTGCGCCAGGCCATCGTGGCCAAGCTGGCGCGCGAGAACGGCCTGGCCTATGCGTTGAACGAGATCATGGTCACCAGCGGCGCCAAGAGCGCCATCTACAGCCTGTTCAGCGCCACGCTGCAAGCGGGTGACGAGGTCATCATCCCGGCGCCGTACTGGGTGTCGTACCCCGACATGGTGTTGGCCAACGAAGGCACGCCGGTGTGCGTGGCCTGCCCTGAATCCGGCGGCTTCAAGTTGACGCCGGCACAGTTGGAGGCCGCCATCACGCCACGCACGCGCTGGCTGCTCATCAATTCACCCAGCAACCCCACCGGTGCCAGCTACACCCTGGCCGAGTACCGCGCGCTGGCCGACGTGTTGTTGCGCCACCCGCAGGTGCTGGTGATGACCGACGACATCTACGAGCACATTCGCTTCGACGCTGCCCGCACGCCGCACCTGCTGCAAGCCGCGCCCGAACTGCGCGAGCGCGTGGCGGCGGTGAACGGCGTGTCCAAGACGTATGCGATGACCGGCTGGCGCATCGGCTGGGTGGCCGCGCCGCGTGACTTGATTCAAGCGTTAGACACGCTGCTGTCGCAGTCCACCGGCAACTGTTGCTCCATCAGCCAGGCCGCGGCGGCGGCAGCCTTGAATGGCGAACAGGGCTTCGTGGCTGAATGCGTGACCATTTACCAGCAGCGGCGCGACCGCTGCGCCGCACAGTTCAACGCCATTCCCGGCTTGAGCTGCCTGCTGCCCGATGGCGCGTTCTACCTGTACGTGAACTGCGCCGGGCTGATCGGCAAGACCACGCCACAGGGCAGAACCTTGCGCGAAGACGGCGACGTGGTGATGCATCTGCTTGACGCCGGCGTGGCGCTTGTGGCCGGCACGGCGTACGGGCTGTCGCCCTACTTTCGCGTGTCGATTGCCACGTCGATCGAGAACCTTGACGAAGGCTGCCGGCGCATCGCCGCTGCCGTGGCCGCGCTGCAATAACTCACCTACACGATGATCCCGATGAGCACCTACAAAGCCTTGCGCAAGAACCCTTCCGCCGCCCAAGCCAGTGAAGACATCCTGGCTGCCCTGCGCGAGCTGCCGCTGTCGGCACTGAGCGACAACATGCACCGCAGCGTGGGCACCGCAGGCTTGAACCCCTATCACCTGCCAGGCGACAAAACCATGGCCGGCACCGCCGTCACCGCCCGCTCGCGCGGCGGCGACAACCTCACCTACCTGCGCGCGCTGGAGTTCTGCCGCCCGGGCGATGTGCTGGTGGTGGATTGCGGTGGCGACCTGCACAACGCCGTGGTCGGCGGCATCTTGAGCTACTACGCTGCCCGCATCGGCCTGTCTGGCGTGGTGCTCGACGGCGCCATTCGAGACGTGGCCGAAATCCGCAGCCGGCCCTTCCCGGTGTATGCCCGCGGCGTCACCCACCGCGGCCCGTACAAAGACGGCCCGGGCGAGATCAACGTGCCCATCACCGTGGGCGGCATGGTCGTCAACCCGGGCGACATCATGCTGGGCGATCAAGATGGGCTGCTGGCCATTCCTCAAGACGCTGGCGTGCAAGGCCTGATCGACAAGGCGCGTGCCGTGTTGGTGGCTGAGGCGCAGACCATGTTGGCCATAAAGGAGGGGCGCTGGGATCGTTCGTTCATTGATGCGCTGGAGGCGAGGTCGAATAACTGAGACCATGGGTTGGCGAAGCTGATGGTTGATCCATCGCGCCGCGTACCCTGCGGTGAATAAGACTCCTATTCACCGCATTCTGTGCGGCTAATAAACCGCCCTTGCGGAGAATGCTCCCCATAATCTCCGCATGAATAGAGGCGATTACACCTACATTTGGCAGGCCAGCGACTGGCCAGAGTGGCGCTTTGACCTGGCCGCCCTGGCCCAGCCCATGGCTGCTGTCAGCCACGCCCAGGGCCTGCTTATGGGCCGGTTGGCCGATGTGGGCATGGTGCTGCGCGACCAGGCCAGCCTGTCGGCGCTGACCGACGACGTCATCAAAACCAGCGAAATCGAGGGCGAGCAGCTTGACGCCCCGTCAGTGCGCTCGTCTGTCGCGCGCCGCCTGGGCGTTGACATTGGCGCGCTGGCGCCGGTGGATCGGCATGTTGAGGGCGTGGTTGAGATGGTGCTCGACGCCACCGCCAACTGCACCGCCCCGCTCACGCGAGACCGCCTGCTGGGCTGGCACGGCGCCCTCTTCCCCACAGGCTTTTCGGGCCGGGTTCCCATCAGCGTGGGAAGCTGGCGCAGTGATGCCGTCGGCGCGATGCAGGTGGTGTCTGGCCCGCTGGGGCGCCAAAGGGTGCACTTCGAAGCACCCCCCGCCGACAGCCTGGACGCCGAAACCGACCGCTTCCTGGCCTGGGCGAATAACGTAACGAATGAGCCACCGCTCATCAAGGCCGGCCTGGCGCATTTGTGGTTCGTCACCCTGCACCCTTTCGATGATGGCAATGGCCGCATCGCGCGCGCTGTGGGCGACCTGTTCCTGGCCCGCGCCGATGGCAGCCCGCAGCGCTTCTACAGCTTGTCAGCGCAAATCCAGCGCGAGCGCCAGGCCTACTACGACATGCTGGAACGCACGCAAAAGCAGGCTATGGAAATCACGCCGTGGCTCGCCTGGTTCTTGTCAACGCTGCATCGCGCGCTAGCCCATGCACAACACACGCTCGACGGCGTGCTGGCCACGACGCGGTTCTGGCAACGCTGGGCCACGACGCCATTGAACGAGCGGCAGGTGACACTCATCAATCGGCTGCTCGATGGCTTCGAAGGCAAGCTCACCAGCAGCAAGTGGGCCACCATCGCCAAGTGTTCGCCCGACACGGCCCTGCGCGACATCACCGATCTGCTGGCCCGCGGCGTGTTGCGCAAGTCAAGCGCAGGTGGGCGCAGCACCAGCTACGAGCTGAACGACGTATCCCAGTAAAGCGCGCTGCAAGGAGTGCCGCTTGCGTTCACCTTGATGCGACACCATACGCTGCGCCAGCGATGGCAAAGCCGCCCATCATCAGCAGGCCTCAGCCACCCCCGCCTCAGCGCGGCCGCTCGCTAAGGAACTCCAACGTAGCCAACCAGGTTTGCGGCGAGTTCAAGATGCCCAAGTGCGTGGTGCGCAGGATGCGGTCGAACTGGCCCTGGCCTGATAAGGCCAGTTCCTTCGAACCTTTCAAGCTTGCACTGCGCGAGAAGTCGGCGGGGTGGCCGTAGGAATCAACCGCCGGCACCGGCGTCAGCAAGCCGTCTTGCAGCGGGAAGTAGACAAAGCTCGTATCGGCATTGCGGATCACGAGCACGCGCACCGGACCCATCGTCTCGCCGCTGCCGCCGGGGCCGTTGAGCACGCGCAAAAACGCTGTGTTCGGCGAGCCCAGTTCCTGACAGACATCGCTGGCCGGCCTGAAGGCACCGAGCGCAGGCAATTGCCAGTGGTTGGCCGGGTCGGGGCTGCAGTTGATGATGCCGGGGCTGGGCCCGTCGATGGCAACCAGGCGGCGCAACTGCCGCCGCGCGCCGTCTTGGCGAATCCACCCACGCGCCAGCGTCACGCCCAAACTGTGACCGACGATGTCCACCTGCACGGCGCCGGTGTGGCGAGCACCGCGCGCACGAAGCGGCGCCGGTCGGGCACGTTGGCCTGGTTGGTGTGGGCGATGCGCGAACGCTCGGTCTGGTCGGCATTCAGGCCGCAGCGGTTGCCCTGGTAGCCCAGGCCCCACAGCTCGCTGGTCGCATACCCATTGTCGGCCTGGCATTGGGCCAAGTGCAGGCTGAACGAGGCGATGGAGATCGGTTTGACGCTCTGATGGCGCGCTCAATCAACCGAGCGCAGCGCTCGATCAAGCCGAACAAATTACCGGCAACACCTCCCCAATCGCCCCGCGCAGCACAGCATCAGCCAGTTCGTCCATCGCCGTGGGCTGGTTGTTCAAGATCACCGCACGCGCGCCGCCGCGCTTGGCCAGCGGCACCACATGGGCCGCCGGCACCACCTGCAAGGTGCTGCCCACGGCGAGCAGCAAATCGGCCTCGCGCGCTGCGGCCAGGGCACGGTCGATCACTTCGGGCACCAAGGCCTGGCCGAAGGAAATGGTGTCGCTCTTCAGAATGCCGCCGCACTGCGTGCACGGCGGGTCGGCCTCGCCGGCGCGCACGCGCTCCAGCACGGCCAGCATGTCCTGGCGCAAGCCGCAACCCCAGCACATGGCGCGGCGCATGCTGCCGTGCACCTCGATCACGCCTTGCGGCGCGTGGCCGGCTTGTTGGTGCAGCTCGTCAATGTTTTGCGTGATCAGCGCATGCAGCTTGCCGCGGCGTTCCAGCGCCACCAAGGCCAGGTGGCCGCGGTTGGGGCGCGCCGCCCACACCGGGCTGGCGGCTCGGGCGCGCCAGGCGGCCTGGCGCACTTGCGCGTCGGCCAGGTAATGCTGCAGGGTCGATTGCTTTTCGGCGGCGGGGTTGGTGGTCCACACGCCCTTAGGTCCGCGAAAGTCGGCAATGCCGGAATCAGTGGAGATGCCCGCACCGGTCAACACGACGATGCGTGCGGCAGCGTCGATCCAGCTCTTAACAAGATCAACGGTGTGGGCTTCCGTCATGCTTGAAAAGTGCGGGTCAAGGTCAACGCCGTGATGCCAGCGCGAGGGCGATCAACGCAACTGCGCCAGGCTGTCTTGCGCCGCGCGTTCAATGGCGCGTTCAGCGTCTTGCGGCAGCAGCAAGCGCTCGGCCACCTGCTGCGCCGCCGCGGCGCGCACCGCGGCCACATAGGCCGCGGCATCGGCATAGCGTTCGGCTAACGATAGGCGTGAGTCACTCGCCGCTTCGCGCGCGGCACGCGTGGCGGCAAACGGCAGCACCGCGCCTTGTAGTGGAAACAGCGTGCCCGCGCCATAACCCGCGGCGCGCGGGTTCCAGCCGGTGTACGTGGCACGCGGCACCGCCAGGGGCAGCATGCGAATGCCGGCAATCGCCATGCCGTCGCTGTCAGCCCGCGGCACGAACACCGGGTAGTTGCCCAGCACTTTGGGCGGGAACACGGTTTGATCGGTGAAGGCCGCGCCGGTGAAGATGCCGGTGAAAGGCAGGCCCGGAATGCCGCGCGGCACGGCATCAGCAGCTTCCACCAAGGTGCCATGCGCGCGCATGGGCACACGGCTGGCGGGCGGCTGCTCGCCTGTGGCCAACCAGGCCTGCATGGCGCTGAGCAAGGCGCGCATGGGCGGGCCGGCATGCATCGGGTTCACGGTGAGCGCCATGGTGGGCAGGTTGCGCGGGCGCTCGTTGGCTTCGGCGTAGTGCGGCGTGCCGGCGATCATGTAGGCGCGCACATCGGCGGGCAGCTCGAGGTGGTTGCCGGCCAGGTCGGTCACCAGCAACGACGCCCGCGAAGCCCACCATTCATGCTCGCTGTCGGTTTGCATCACGCGCGGGCAGGTGGCGTTCAGGCTGCAGCGCTGCATCAGGCCGTCGCGCTTGCCGCTCAAATGATCCGTTAACGTGGCGTAAGTGAAGGGGAACAGGTCGGCCTGCCAGGCCGGGTCTTGCGCGTGGCGCGCATTGCGCCCCGGCTGGCCGAAGCGAACATTCAGCGCCATGCGCCGCGCGCCGGCAATGTGCGGCATCAGGCCGTCGAACACGATCGCACCGGCCGTGTCTTCATTGAAGCCCAGGTGCAGAAAGTCGCGCAGGAAGCGGCCGCTTTGCGACACGCCAAAGCCGATCGCGCGTTGCACCGTGCTGCGCCCGGCCACGGCCAGCGGGTTGGCGGCACTGCCGTCGCGGCGCAAGAACGCGGCCACGTCGCGCGTGGCGGCGAAACCCAGGCCCAGCACGATGGGGTCTCGTGCGGTGTACGTCACTTCATACAAGGCGCCCGCATCGAAGCCGCTCGCCGGCCGAGTGATCTCTACCGTTTGTGCGCCGGTGGCGCGAACGGCCAGGCCGGCCGGGGCTTCGCGTGGCGCGTCCCACTTGGCACGCACGGTCACCGCCAGGGTGGCCGGGTCAGCGATCGGCCAGGCCAGCGTGGCCGTGGCGGGCGAGCGCAGGTGGTCGAACAGGAACTCATCGCGCGACGCGCCTGTGATGCCGCGCAGCACGGGTGCGGCCAGCGCCAACTGGCCGGGTTGCGAGGGGATGTCGGCCTGCCAGCCGATCCAGGCCATGCTGTAGCCCTGTGCGTGGGCGAAGCCGATGCCGGCGTCCGCCGCTTTCTCAGCCAGGTTGGCGCCGGGTTGCGCCGCGTCGTCAAACAACTGCGGCGCCAGCTTGCGGCCGCGGTTGGGCACATCGAACAGCAGCGTGCCGTTGCCGCGCTGCGGGTCGGCCGGGCGCAGCAGCACCACATCGGCCGTGGCCTCGACGCGGCCCTGTGCATTGCGGGGCGCCTGGGCGATGTCGGCGATGACCGCGTTGCGCGAGTCGGCGGGGTCCACGGCGATGGTGGCGCGCGCCGTGATGCGCACATAGGGCCCGACGTGGCCGAAGCTGCGGCCCTCGAACGCCGGGGCGGTTTGCAGCACCTCGAAGCGAACCACTTGCGCCTGGGCGCCCAGGCTCAGGCTCAGGCAAGTGGCCCATGCAGCCGCTCGATTCATCGACATCTTGAAACCCCTTTTGTGATGTGAATGCGCAACCGGCCCGCGCTGTGCTGCCGACACCTTAACCCAGTGCGGCGCCGGCGTTGGCCGCGCGGGCCGCCTCGTTCGGGCCCATGGTCACCACGATCTTGCCGGTGACTTCACCGCGCGCCATGGCCCACAGCGCTTGCGGCGCTTGCGCCAGCGGCACCCGCAGGCCGATGAGCGGGCGCAGCACGCCTTGCGCGGCCAGGCGCTCCACCGCGGCGCGGCTGCTGGCAGCGCCTTGCGGGTCCTGGCGCCCCGCTTCGCCCGCGCGCACGCCCATCAGCGTGAGGCCTTTGATCAGCGCCTTGTTCATGGCCACCGTGGGAATCTGGCCCGAAGCAAAACCCAACACCAGGATGCGCGCGCCCCAGGCCGCGCAGCGCAGGCTGTGCGCGAACAGCTCGCCGCCCACGGGGTCAACCACCACGTCAACACCGCGGCCGCCGGTGAGCGCCTTCACCGCAGCAGGCAACGAGGCTTCGGCCTGCAACACCGGCACACCTTGCGCGGCCCAGTGCTGCAAACGTTCCGGGTCACTGGCGGTGGCCAACAGCCGTGCGCCCAGGTGTTGGCCGAGTTGCAAGCAGGCCCAGCCGACACCGCCGCGTGCGCCGTTCACCAGCAGCCATTCGCCACGCTGCAATTGCGCGCGCCGCCGCAGGGCGACCCAGGCAGTGAGGCCGGTGACGTAGAACGCCGCGGCTTCCTCCATGCTCAAGCCCGCGGGCACGGCGTGCGCGTCGCTGCCGGGCAGCACCACTTTCTGCGCGATGCAGCCTTGGCGCGCGAAATACACGGCCTGGCCCAGGCGTGCGGGCGACACCTGCGCGCCACATTCCACCACCTCGCCAGCCCCTTCCATGCCGCTGACGAAGGGCAGCGTGGGCTTGTGCTGGTAGCTGCCGCGCGTCATCAGCAAGTCAGGGAAATTCAGCGCGGCGGCATGCACCTGCACGCGCACGTCATGCGGGCCCAACGTGGGCAGCTTCAGCGCGCAAACGGCAACGCCTGAAAGGTCGTTCGACAAGGCCCGCACAGTCAGGGCAAGTGGGTCATTCATGCTGTGCAGTGTGCGGCACCTTGGCGCGGCCGCGCCGCCGACCCCGTCTGCTAGCCTGCACGCCATGAACACACCCCTGAACCTGCAAGGCACCGGCGTTGTCATCACCGGCGGCAATGGCGGCATCGGCTTGGGGCTGGCGCGCGGCCTGCTGGCGGCGGGCGCGAACGTGGCCATTTGGGGCTCGCGCGCCGAAAAAACCGAAGCCGCGCGCGCGCAACTGGCCAGCGAGTGCGGCGACGCCGCGCGCGTGCACGCCTTCGTGGCCGATGTGGGCGATGAAGCGCAGGTCGACGACACCTTCGCGCGCAGTGTGGCCGCGCTGGGCCGCGTGGATGCCTGCTTCGCCAACGCCGGCGTGGGCGCCGCGCCCACCGCCTTCACCGAGCTGAGCCTGGAAGCCTTTCGCCGCGTGCAGCGCATCAACGTGGAAGGCGTGTTCCTGACCCTGCGCGCCGCCGCCCGCCACATGGTGGCGCACGGCCAGGGCGGCTCGCTGGTGGCCACGGCCAGCACGGCCGCCATTGAAGGCGCGGCGCGCAATTCACCCTATGGCGCGAGCAAGGGCGCCGTCACTTCGATGGTGCGTGCGCTGGCAGTGGAACTGGCGCGCCACCAGATCCGCGTGAACAGCATCTTGCCGGGCTGGGTGGTGTCTGACATGACCGAACGCGCCTTCAACGACACGCGCTTTGCGACCAACGTGATGCCGCGCATTCCGGCGCGACGCTGGGGCACGGCGGACGATTTCGCTGGCATCGCCGTCTACCTGGCCAGCGGCGCCAGCAGCTACACCACCGGGGCCGATTTCGTCATCGACGGCGGCTACACCAAGTTCTAGCCAAGTTCTAACTTCACATCCAACAGGATAAGGACGCACCATGAGACACCCAAAGTCACCATACTTCGCGCGGGCCGAGCGCCGGGCCGCCCCAAGCCGGCCCGCCGTCCCCTTGGGGGATCGGCCGACGTACCCGTCGGACGAGGGGCTCACATGAGCCACGCCTACATCATCGACGCCTGCCGCACCCCGCGCGGCATTGGCAAGCAGGGCAAGGGCGCGCTGGCTGAGTGCCACCCGCAGCACCTGGCCGCCACCGTGTTGCAGGCGATCGCGCAGCGCAACGGCATCGACACCGCCGAGGTGGACGACGTGATCTGGGGCACCAGCAGCCAACGCGGCAAGCAGGGCTTCGACATGGCCCGCATGGCCCTGCTCGACGCCGGCTACAGCCTCAAGGCCAGCGGCGTGACGCTGGACCGTTTTTGCGGCAGCGGCATCACCAGCGTGAACCTGGCCGCGGCCAGCGTGGCCGCGGGTTTTGAAGACCTGGTGGTGGCTGGTGGCTGCGAAATGATGAGCTACACCGCCAGCATCGCCGACCCCAAAGCGCCGCCGATGATGGACGCGGGCAACCTGCGGCTGCGCGCCAAGGTGCCGCAAAGCCACCAGGGCGTGTGCGCTGACGCCATCGCCACACTCGAAGGCATTTCACGCCAGGCGCTCGATGACCTGGCCTATGTGAGCCAGCAGCGCGCCGCAGCGGCCATAGCCGGTGGGCACTTCAAACGCAGCCTGGTGCCCGTGTACCGTGAAGACGGCAGTTTGGCGCTGGCGCACGAAGAGTTCCCGCGCCCGCAAACCACGCGCGAAGGTCGGGCTGATCTCAAACCTGCATTTCCCAGGTTGGCCGACATGCCGCTGGATGAGCAGGGCAACACCTACGCCGGCTACATCCGCCAGGCCTACCCTGGCTTGAAGATCGAGCATGTGCACCACGCGGGCAACAGCTCGGGCGTGGTCGATGGCGCGGGTTGCGTGTTGCTGGCTTCAGCGGCCTACATCAAACGGCGCGGGCTCAAGCCCCGCGCCCGCGTGGTGGCCATGGCCAACATGGGCGACGACGCCACGCTGATGCTCAACGCCCCGGTGCCGGCCACGCGCAAGGTGCTGGCCAAGGCCGGCCTAACGATCGCTGACATCGACCTGTTCGAGATCAACGAAGCCTTTGCCGTGGTGGCTGAAAAATTCATCCGCGATTTGCAGCTCGACCGCGACAAGGTGAACGTGAACGGCGGCGCCATGGCGCTGGGCCACCCCATCGGCGCCACCGGCTCGTTGCTGATCGGCACCATGCTTGATGAGCTGGAGCGGCGCGACCTGAAGCGCGGCCTGATCACCATGTGCGCGGCCGGTGGCATGGCGCCGGCGATCATCATTGAGCGGGTTTGAGCCAGGGCAATGCCCCGCGGCAACCAGGAGCACCGCATGCATCTGCAAGGTTCTTGCCACTGCGGCAAGGTGAAGTTCAGCGTTGAATCGGCGCAGCCGGTGCCCTTCATGCGTTGCTACTGCTCGATCTGCCGCAAAACCGCCGGCGGCGGCGGCTACGCCATCAACCTGGGCGCGGCGGCTCGAAGCATGAAGGTCACGGGCAAACGCGATTTGCGCATCTATCGCGCACAACTGCCCAACGACGACAAAGCGGGTGACGGAACGCTCACGCAGGCAAGCACGGCGCGGCGCTACTTCTGCGCGCGCTGCGGCAGCGCGTTGTGGCTGTGGGACCCGACCTGGCCAGAGCTGGTGCACCCGCATGCCAGTGCCATCGACACCCCGCTGCCGGTGCCGTCTGAAAACGTGCATTGCCTGGTTGATTCCAAGGCCGCATGGGTGAGCGTGGAAGGCCAGCCTGCCGACCCGCGCTTCGCGCGCTACCCCAGCATGTCATTGGCTCAGTGGCACGACAGCAAGGGGCTGACTTCGCCCCCATGACGCCCCGGCGTGGGCCTCATTCGGGCTGCGGGTACAGCCCGTGCACGCGGCCAAAAAGCCGAGTCAGACCCAACAACGCTGCGATGTTCGGTATCGGTAGCCCGAGGCGTTGCCCGATTTCGTAGACGGCGGTGAGGACGGCGTCCAACTCAATCGGCCGCCTGGTTTCAACGTCTTGCAGCATGGATGTTTTGAACGCACCCAGCTTGGCCGTGATGGCATGCCGGTCTTCAGGCGACTGCGCCACCTTGCAGCCGATGCGCTCGCCAATCGCCGCCGCTTCCAGCATGGCGGCCGAGCAAAACTGGCGCACCAGTGGGTCGGCCAACGCACGGTCAATCGTGGCGCCGGTGATGGCGCTGATCGGGTTCATGGTCATGTTGCCCCACAGCTTGTACCAAATGTCGTAGCGCACATCGGCTGACTGGGTGGCGTCAAAGCCCGCCTGCGCCAGCAACCCTTGCACGCGCTGCACACGTTCGCTGTGGCCGCCCGCGGGCTCGCCGATGATCAACCCCTGGCCCATCTTGTGTTGCACCAGGCCGGGCTCGGGTGTGGACGCGCTGGCGTGCACCACGCAGCCGATCACGCGCTCCAGCGCAATGGCTTGCGCGATCACGCCGCCTGGGTCCACGCTGTGCAGGGGCGCGCCGGCAAACTCGGGCAAGCCTTGGCAAAACCACCAGGGCACGCCGTTCATGGCCGGCATCACCATCGTGTGCGGCCCCAACAGGGGTGCCAGGCTTTGCGCCACGCTGCTCATCGCGGGCGCCTTCACCGCCACGATCACCAGGTCTTGCACGCCCAGCTCGGCGGGGTCGCTGCTGGCCTGCGCCGGCACCTGCGTCAAGGCATCACCACTCTTCAGCCTCCAGCCGCGGGCGCGCAGCGCGTGCAGCGTGGCGCCACGCGCCAGCGCGCAGATTTCCGCGCCGCCCGCCGCGGCCAGACGCGCGCCAATGAACCCACCAATGGCGCCGGCGCCGACGATGCAAACCTTCATGAGCATTCCTGGTTGTTCAACTGACCGCGTGCTTCACCGTGCGACGGCGAATGATCACCCGCGCAGCCACTGTAGCGCGCGGGCCGCGTGCGGCCTGCGCGGCGCTCACAGGCACGGCGCACGCCTTCGGGCGAGTCCCAATACGCAAGCGCGGGCGTGGGCGTAGGCTGCACGCCTTCAACCCGGGACCCTCACCATGTCAACACGCAGAAGCTTCATCACCACCACCGTGGCTCTGGCCGCGCCCGTTGTGGCCGGGCTGCACACCGCTGCGCAGGCGCAAGCACAGGTGATCACGCTGCATGGCGCCGTGCAATTCAACGACGACCACGCCTTCAACCGGTCCTTGTTGAAGTTCGAGGAACTGGTCAAGAAGTACTACGGCAAACCAATTAACTTCGTCTTGCATCGCAACAGCGAGCTGGGCCTGGAGAAGCAGTACTTCGAATACATGGCCCAAGGCAAGGCGGTCGATTACGGCATCGTCTCGCCGGCCCACATGTCCACCTTCTCGAAGGCCGCGCCCTTCATCGATGCACCCTTCCTGTTCCGCGACCTCGCGCACTGGAACAAGGTGCTCGACGCCGATCTGTTGAAGCCCATTGCCGACGAAGTGGCGAAGAACGCCGAGGTCATGCTGATCGGCTATGCGGGCGGCGGCACGCGCAACATCTTTGTCAACAAGCCGGTGCGCAACCTGGCCGAAATGAAGGGCCTGAAGGTGCGCGTGCAGGGCGCGCCGATCTGGAGCCGTACCTTCAGCGCAGCGGGCATGAGCCCGACCGTGATCGCCTACAACGAGGTCTACAACGCGATCCAGAACAACGTCATCGCGGCCGGTGAGAACGAAGCCGCCGGCGTCGAGGCGATGAAGTTCTATGAAGTCGCGCCGCAACTGGCGATGACGCAGCACGCCATCACCATCCGGCCAATCTGCTTTTCGGGCAAGACCTTCGCCAAGCTGCCCAAAGACTTGCAAGACGCGATCCTCAAGGCCGGCAAGGAAGCCGGGGCCTACGGCCGCCAGGTTGAATCGAGCGAAGACACGGCCAAGCTCGAGGTGCTGGAAAAGGCGGGCAAGTTGAAGCGCGTGCCGTTCACCGACCACGCTGCGATGAAGAAACTGGTCGACCCGGTGATGGACGCCTACGCCAAAGAAATCGGCGCCGAGGCCATCTTCGCCAAGATCAGCGCCATCAAGTAACCGGCACAACCCAGGGCACAACGGCGGCGTGCAAAACGTCGCCGTTCTTTTTGCATGAACACATTCGTCCAAGTCCTCGCTCGCGTCACCGCCGCCTACAGCCGGGTGTTGTCGGGGCTGCTGGTCGCTGCGGTGGCGATCCTGATCGTGCCGGTCAGCCTGCAGATTTTTTCGCGCTACACCAGCCTGATCCCGGCCTACATCTGGACCGAAGAAATGGCGCGCTTTCTCTTCGTCTGGATGATCATGATCGGCGCCATGGTCGGCATCCGCGAGAGCACGCATTTCGATGTCGACGTCTGGCCGCAGCTCGGCGCGCGCGGCGCGGCGCTGCTGAAGATCGTGGCCAGCCTGTTCATCCTGGGCTTCGCGCTGGTCTTTGTTTGGTGGGGCTGGGAGTTCACCCGCTTCGCCTGGAAGCGCACCTCGGAGCTGGCCGACCTGCCGCTGTGGCTGATCCACATGGCCTGGCCGATCACGGGGCTGACCTGGCTGCTGTTCCAGGGTGAACACCTGATCCACGCCGTGCGCGTGCTCACGGGTGCCGACGCGGCCACTGTATGACCGGCGCCACGCTCGACCCATCCACCGCAGCCACGATCCTGTTCGGCATCTTCTTCGGCCTGATGTTCCTGCGCGTGCCCATCGCCTTTGCGCTCGGCCTGGCCTGCTTGCCGATCTTTGTCATCGAAGATCGCCTCTCGCCGCAAAACCTGATCCAGGAAACCTTCAACGCCTACAACTCGTTCATCCTGCTGGCCGTGCCCTTCTTCCTGCTCACCGCCAACCTGATGGGCGTGGGCGGCATCACTGAGCGGCTGGTGCGCTTCTCGCGCGCGCTGGTGGGGCACTTTCCCGGCGGGCTGGCGCAGGTCAATGTGGTGCTGTCGATCTTCTTCGCGGGCGTCTCGGGCTCGTCAACGGCCGATGCCGCGAGCCAGGGCAAGATCTTCATCGAGGCGCAGGTCAAGGAAGGCTACGACGTCAGCTTCTCGGTCGCCATCACGGCCGTTTCCGCGGTGCTGGCGGTGATCATTCCGCCGTCGATCCTGATGATTGTTTGGGGCGGCGTGCTCACGGTGTCGATCGGTGCGCTGATGCTGGCCGGCATCATCCCCGGTCTCTTGATCGGCCTGGCGCAGATGGCCACCGTGCACGCCTACGCCAAGCGCCGCGGCTACCCCACCTACACCCGGGCCACGCTGAAGGAAGTGCTGGTCTCGGCGATGGTTTCACTGCCGGCGCTGTTCACGCCCTTCATCATCATCGGCGGCAAGATCTTCGGCTGGTTCACCGCCACCGAATCGGCCTGCATCGCGGTGCTGTACGCGGGCGCGCTGTCGCTGTGGGTCTATCGGGAAATGGACTGGAAGGGCCTGTACAGCGCGCTGCTCGACACCGGCAAGCTTTCGGCGGTGGCGCTGTTTTGCGTCGGCACGGCCAGCGCCTTCGGCTGGTTGCTGGCGTACTACCAGATCCCCAAGGCGCTGCTGGCCGGCGTGTCTTCCTGGGGCATGGGCATGACGACAACCGGCTTCTTCATCGCCGGCGTGTTCCTCGTTGTCGGCTGCTTTCTCGACGCCATACCGGCCATCATCATCGTCGGCACGATCCTGCAGCCGCTGGCACAGAATGCGGGCATGGACCCGGTGCACTTCGCCATCGTCGGCATCGTCTCGCTGGCCTTCGGCCTGGTGACGCCGCCCTATGGCCTGTGCCTGATGATTTCCTGCGCGGTGGCCAAGGTGCGCATGGTCACCGTGCTGAAAGACACCCTGATCATGCTGGTGCCGATGCTGGCGGTGCTGGCGGCCATCATCATGTTTCCCAGCGTGGCGCTGTTTCTGCCCAGGTTGTTTCCGCCGGGCACGCTGTAGTCGCGGTGTGGACGCACCGCGAACGCAGCAACACCATGATTGGATTCAAGCCCTTGTCAGCGCTGTTCGGCGTCGAAACCTTCGACGTTGATTTGTCGCAGCCCTTGTCTGCGGCCGCGTTCAGCGAACTCGAGCAGGCCTTCTATGCCCACCAGGTGCTGGCGCTGCGCGCGCAGCAGATCACCGCACCGCAGTTCCTCGATTTCGCGCGGCGCATCGGGGCGCCGCAGCCGCACGTGATCGACCAGTTCCACCACCCCGAAGACGCGAACATCCTGATCTTGTCGAACGTTAAGCAAGGTGGCAAGCCAACCGGCCTGCAAGACGCCGGCTCGTACTTCCACACCGACTATTCGTACCTGCAGGTTCCGGCGCGGGCCACCACCTTGTACTCGCGCGTGGTGCCCAAGGTGGGCGGCGACACCTTGTTCGCCAACCAGATGGCCGCTTACGACGACCTGCCCGATGCAATGAAGAAACGCATCGAACCCTTGCTGGCCATTCACCACTATGGCAACCGGCACAACGTTGACGAGACGAGCCGCACCGCGGCGTCGGTCTTGACGGCCGAGCAAAAGGCCCGGATGCCCATCATCACGCACCGCATCGCACGCCCGCACCCGGTCACCGGCCGCAAGGCGCTGTATGCCGTGTCGGGCAGTTCATTTGGCATCGTTGGCATGCCCGACGACGAGGCGCGCAGCCTGCTCGATGAGCTGGCCGCGCACTCAACGCAATTGAAGTACCAGTTGCGCTTCAGGTACGGCGTGGGCGACATCGTTGTCTGGGACAACGCAGCGCTGCTGCACAGCGCCACTTTGATCGACCCGCAAGACGCGCGCACGCTGTGGCGCGTGACGCTGCTGGAAGCGGCCAGCGGCGCGGCGGCGCCGGCCGTGCTGGCGCCGAGCTTGAGTGGTTGACGCACGCTCGCCGTGCGAAAACCGCTGCTGTGCGCACGCATTGCGCTGTTAGGCTTGATGGCAGCTACCGCGGCAGGTACCGCGGCAGCCAGCGCGGCGGCCAGCGCAACCCAACGCCGCGCTGTCATCCGCCTTGAATGACGGGCGCTGCGCGGCGGCCTTGCCGCCAGATGCGCGCAGCCAGCTTGCGCGCCTCCTCCAGCAGCAGCACTGACGAGGCGACGCCCGCGGCAACGCCCCAATCCGCCCAGGCCATGCCGGTGGTGCCGAACAGGCTGGACGCAGGCGGCCAGTGCGTGGCCAGCATCTGCAGCGCCAGCGCAGCACCGAGCGACAGCCACAGCATGCGGTTGCTGAATAACTGCGCGTTAAACGCCGAGCCGGTCTCGTTGCGGGCATTGAACACGTTGAACAACTGGAACAACACGAAGGTGGCGAAGGCCATCGTCAGCGCGCGATCCGGCGGCCCGGTTTGCAGCCCGTGAGCCAGCACGCCCAGGGTGCCGACCGCCATCGTGGCGCCATAGGCAAAGACACGCGCCACGCGCCGCAGCGGCAGCAGCGGCTCGGTGCGCGGGCGCGGCGGCTCGTCCATGATCCCGGGGCGCGCGCCATCGAGTGCCAGCGACACGGCAGGTGGCCCGTCCATGATGATCGCCACCCACAAGATCTGCAGCGCGGTGAAGGGCTCGGGCAGCCCCAGCAGCGGCGCGGTGAAGACGGTCAGGATCGCGCCGACGGTGGTCGACAACTGGAAGCGCACGAACTTCAGGATGTTGTCGTACAGCGTGCGGCCGTGGCGCACGGCGGCGACGATGGTCGCAAAGTTGTCGTCGGTGAGCACCATGGTGGCCGCCTCCTTGGCCACCGCCGTGCCGGCCACGCCCATGGCCACGCCGATGTCGGCCTGCTTCAAGGCGGGGGCATCGTTGACGCCATCGCCAGTCATGGCCACCACATGCCCCTTGGCCTGCAGCGCACGCACGATGGCCACCTTGTTGGCCGGCGACACACGCGCGAAAACGGCCACGCCGTCGATGGCATCGGCCAGTTGCTGCGCAGTCATGCGGTCAAGCTCTGGGCCCGACACAGCACGCCCGGCAAGCCCCAGTTCAAGCGCAATGGCGGTGGCGGTGGTCTGGTGGTCGCCGGTGATCATCTTGACGGCGATGCCGGCGTGCCGGCACTCGGCAATGGCTTGCCGGGCCTCGGCGCGCGGCGGGTCCATCAGCCCGACCAGGCCCAGGAAGCACAACTCACCGACCCAGGGTTGCAGATCGCCGGTGGGGTCAAAGCTGGCCGCGGGCAGGCTGCGGCTGGCGATCAGCAGGCCGCGCAGGCCGCGCTTGCCCAGGGCGCGGTAGTCAGCGTCAATCTGCTGTCGGCGCGCTGCGTCGAGCGGCTGCTGCGACCCGGCCGCGTGCCAGACCGAGCAGCGCGCCAGCAGCACGTCGGGCGCGCCTTTGGCGAACACCTGCACCTGATCGCTGTCGCCATGGAAGGTGGCCATGAACTTGTGGGCCGAGTCGAACGGCAACTCGGCCAAGCGCGGCAAGGCGCGCAGGGCCTCGTCGCGCTCAATGCCGCCCTTGGCGGCCAGCACCAGCAGCGCGGCTTCCATCGGGTCGCCGATGACTTTGCCGCCTTCGACGCGGCTGTCGTTGCACGCCACCAGCGCAGTCAGCAACGCGCTGAGTTCGGCGGCGACTGTCGCCCGGCCCGATTCGGTGATCGAGCCCTGCGCGCCGTAGCCCACGCCCGACACCTCGAACACCCGGCCGTCGAAGCTGAAGGTCTGGGCGGTCATCTGGTTGAGCGTCAGCGTGCCGGTCTTGTCAGAGCAGATGACGGTTGTGCAGCCCAGCGTTTCGACGCTGGCCAGGCGCTTGACGATGGCGTGCTGCCGCGCCATCTTGTGCATGCCCAACGCCAGCGTGACCGTGACGACCACCGGCAGGCCCTCGGGCATGGCGGCCACGGCCAGGGCAATCGCGTCCAGCATGATGTGGGCCAGGCCTTCACCGCGCAGCCACTGCATCAGCGACAGCAGGGCCACCAGCACCAGGGCGATGATGCCCAGGCGCTTGGCGAGTTGGTCGAGCTGCACTTGCAACGGCGTGGGCAGCTCGACGCTGGCCGCGAGGTCAAGCGACAGCCGCCCCATCTCGGTGTGCGAACCGGTGGCGGTGACCAGCAACTCGGCGCGCCCGAAACCGTCAACAGCAGCGACGACAAGGCCGCCGAGCAGGTGATGAAGTTGACCGGCGAGCGCGGCGGGAACTGTACCCGAGGGCATTGTTGACGTTGCCGCGAAGCACCGCTGCGACGTCATCTTCATCGCCACGCATGGTCGCAGTTGACTGAGCAGAATTGTGCTGGGCAGTGTCACCCAGAAGCTGCAGATGCTCTCCGCCCTGCCAGTGGCGATCTATCGCTGAGGCCTCGAAAATTCACGCCCCCTCACTCCCACTCGATTATTTCCTGCATCTCTAACCCGTTGTCGCCATTGGATTTAGTAACTAGAAGCGCTTCCTTTACCGTCAGCTTTGCCGTCAGACCGAAATCTCTCGAATCTCGGCCGCTCGGAAACAGTCTACCCAGGTCGCGGCTTCCGTTCGATGACCGGCGCGGGTTGGTCATGCAG
>JANOXU010000048.1:0-11688 GCA_031418595.1 Burkholderiales bacterium | reverse complement strand
CCGCCGCTTGGGCGCGGTATCCGGCCGGTGGGGCGTGCTGCCCCACTCAGGCCCGCCGGCGGCGGCCGGGCGGCCGCCGACTCCCCCTTTACTTCGTTACGCAGCACGCCCCACCGACCTGATCCTTCGGTAGTCTCTCTTGTCGTTAGCACTTTCTAAGACACCTCATCATGGTGAAGCGCAAAAACCTCGAAGGCACAAAATTTCTCCGGTACTTCGGCCCGCTGCTGGATGCACTGAGAAAGCTCGGCGGCTCCGGCACGCCCGATGAGGTTGCTGAGCAAGTCGCCACGGACCTGGGCTTGTCCGACGAAATCCAGAATGAGCTGCTTCCGTCCGGCGGATTGCGCTATCGCACAAACATTGCCTGGGCTCGGTTCTACCTCGTACGCGAGGGACTCCTCGACTCGTCAAAACGTGGAGTTTGGAGTCTGACCGAGCACGGCAGGAACACCCAGCTTGAACCTGAGCAAGCCGGTGAAATCTTCTCCCGATGGGTCAAGGTTTTCGACGAGCAAAGGCGCGCCAAGTCCTCCACGGGCGAACCACTGGCCGAGCAAGTTGCTGAAGGCAGTGGCACTCCGTCAAACGACTACCGCGCCGAAGCCCTCGACATACTTCTCGCACTGCCTCCAGCCGGCTTTGAGCGGCTCGCGCAGCGCCTGCTTCGCGAAAGCGGGTTCACCCAGGTCGTGGTCACTGGCCAGACTGGCGACGGTGGCATCGATGGATACGGGACCCTTCAAATCAACCCGTTGGTTTCGTTCAAGGTCCTGTTTCAATGCAAGCGATACTCGAAATCCGTCTCACCCTCGCATGTCCGTGACTTCCGTGGCGCCATGTCAGGTCGCGCAGACAAAGGCATCGTCATCACCACTGGCACGTTTACGGCTGAGGCACGGCGCGAAGCAACGCGAGACGGAGCTCCTCCGATTGAACTCATCGACGGCGAGAAGTTGCTGGACATGTTGGAAAGCCTTGAACTCGGTTTGCGTCCGGTCACTACATTTGAAGTCAATCATGGTTTCTTTGCCGAGTTCAAAGAAATTTAACCTCGCGATTAACCGGACGCATTGCAGCATACGACGTACGGCCCTCATTTCATTCCGGAACGCGCGCCCTGCCGCAACGCGCCGGTTGCGTCAAAGGAAAGTTAGCACTGCAATCAGTGCCGGCCGAGGGTGTTGGGTGGCCGGCGTAGCGAAGTAAAGAAGGAGGAGGAGGCCGCCAGGCCGACGACGGGTGACATGAGCGAAGCCGGCCGCCCGACGCCCTCGGCTCGTCCCGAACATCAACGCGCGCTGAATTCACCGCCCCCGCCGCACCCGCAACAACTCATCCACGATCAGGCAGATGGCGCCCAGGGTGATGGCGCTGTCGGCGAGGTTGAAGGTGGCGAAGTGGCGGCCGGCCCAGTGGAAGTCGAGCATGTCGACCACGTAGCCGTGCAGCGCACGGTCGATCACGTTGCCCACCGCGCCGCCCAGGATCATGCTGATGGCAAAGCAGAACAGCGTCTGCGCCGGGTGCTTTTTCAGCATCCACAACATCAGCGTAGAGGCCACCACCCCCAGGCCGATGAAGAACCAGCGCTGCCAGCCACCGGCGCCGGCCAGGAAACTGAAGGCCGCACCGCTGTTGTGGGCCCGCACGACGTTGAAATAGTCGGTGACGTGGCGCGACTCGTGGAGCTGGAAGTGGCCCAGGATCAGCGTCTTGCTGAACTGGTCGAGCACGATGACGATGAGCGCCAGGCCGAGCCACACGGCCAGGCTGGCACCACTGCTGCTTGATCTGCGTGCGGCCATGGCTTCGTGCTTTCTCAGGCGAACTGGCGCACTTCGCCGGCGCCGTACAGGTTGCTGGTGCAGCGGCTGCACAGCGTGAGGTATTGCGGGTCGTGGCCCACGTCTTGGCGCCAGTGCCAGCAGCGCTCGCACTTGGGCGCCGTGCTGGCACTGACCTGCACCGCCAGCTCCGGGCCGACGCCCACGTTCACCACTGACGTGATGAAGATGAACTTCAGTTCGCTGCCCAGGCTTTGCAGCAAGGCCAGGTCGGCCGGGGCGGCTTGCATCGTGACGACGGCTTCGAGCGCCGAGCCCACGCCGCCCAACGCACGCAGGTTCTCGATCTCCTTGTTCACCACAGCGCGAATCTCGCGCAGCCTCGTGTAACGTTCCAGAACAGCCTCATCCGGCGCCGGCAAGGCCCAGTAGGTTTGCGTGAAGATGCTTTGGCCCACAGCGGGCGCAAAAATCGCAAAGGCTTCCTCGGCGGTGAAGCTCATGAACGGCGCCATCCAGCGCAGCATGGCCTGGGTGATGTGCCACAGCACGGTTTGCGCGCTGCGCCGCGCCGGGCTGTTGGCTGCGCAGGTGTACAGGCGGTCCTTCAGCACATCGAGGTAGAACGCGCCCAGGTCTTCGGAGCAGAAGATCTGCAGCTTGGCCACCACGGGGTGGAACTCGTACACCTCGTAGTGCGCCAGCACCTCGGCTTGCAACTGCGCCGTGCGTGCCAGGGCGTAGCGGTCCACTTCCAGCAACTGCGCCAGCGGCAGCGCGTCGGTGTCGGGGTTGAAGTCGCTGGTGTTGGCCAGCAGGAAGCGCAGCGTGTTGCGGATGCGCCGGTAGCCATCAACCACGCGCGCCAGGATCTTGTCGTCGCCGGCAATGTCGCCCGAATAGTCGCTGGCGGCCACCCACAGGCGGATGATTTCAGCGCCCAGCTTCTGGCTCACCACCTGCGGCTCGATGCCGTTGCCCGCACTCTTGCTCATCTTGTGGCCCTTGCTGTCCACAGTGAAGCCATGCGTTAACAAGCCGCGGTAGGGCGCACGGCCGAACAGTGCGCAGCCCAGCAGCAGGCTGCTGTGGAACCAGCCGCGATGCTGGTCGTGGCCTTCCAGGTACAGGTCAGCCTCGGGGCCGTGTTCATGGTGGCTGAGGTGGCCGGCGGGCGAGTGGTGCGTGCCGCGCAGCACATGCCAGAAGGTGGAGCCGGAATCGAACCAGACTTCGAGGATGTCGCTGCTCTTGCTGTAGTGCGCGGCGTCTTCGGCGCCCAGGATGTCTTCAACCGTGGCGCGGCTCCAGGCCTCGATGCCACCGGCTTCCACAATGGACGCGGCTTGATCAAGGATTTCCATCGTGCGCGGGTGCGGCTCGCCGCTTTCCTGGTGCAGGAACAAGGGCAGCGGCACGCCCCAACTGCGCTGGCGGCTGATGCACCAGTCGGGCCGGTTGGCGATCATGTCGCGCAGCCGGGCGCGGCCGTTCTCGGGGTAGAAGCGCGTGGCGTCGATGGCGTCGAGCGCCAACTGGCGCAGCGTCTTGTCGGCCTTGTCTTTGGTGAAGACGCCAATGCCCTCGTCCATGCGGATGAACCACTGCGCCGCGGCGCGGTAGATCACCGGGCTCTTGTGGCGCCAGCAATGCGGGTAGCTGTGCGTGATGCCTTCGGTGGCCAGCAGGTGACCAGCGTCTTGCAGCGCGGCAGCAATGGTCGGGCCGGCCTTCCAGATGTGCTGGCCGCCGAACAGCGGGAAGTCGGCCGCGTAGACGCCTTGCGTGCCCACGGGGTTCAAGATGTCTTCCACCTTCAGGCCATGCGCGCGGCAGGAGTTGAAGTCTTCCATGCCATAGGCCGGGGCGGAATGAACGATGCCGGTGCCGTCATCGGCCGTGGCGTAGTCGGCCAGGTACACCGGGCTGCCGCGGTCATAACCGCTGTGTGCAGTGGCAAGCGGGTGCTTGAAGACGATGCCATCGAGCTTCTCGCCCAGAGTGGTGGCCAGCACCGTGCCGGCCAAGTCGTAGCGCGCGAGGCACTTTTCAACCAGGGTGGCGGCCAGCACGAGCAGGCCCTTGGGCGTGTCCACCAGCGCATAGGCCAGCGCCGGGTTCAAGTTCAGCGCCTGGTTGGCCGGCAACGTCCAGGCGGTGGTGGTCCAGATCACGGCGTAGGCCGGCTTGCTCAGGTCGCTCAAGCCGAACGCCGCGGCCAGCTTGGCGGGTTCGGCACATGGGAACGCTACGTCCACCGTCTGGCTTTTCTTGTCGGCGTACTCGATTTCGAACTCGGCCAGCGAGCTGCCGCAATCAAAGCACCAGTACACCGGCTTCAAGCCGCGGTAGACAAAGCCGCGTTCGATCACCCGCTTGAAGGCGCGGATCTCGCCGGCCTCGTTGGCCTTGTCCATGGTGGCGTAGCGGCGCTCCCAATCACCCAGCACGCCCAAACGTTTGAAATCAGCCATTTGCTGCGCGATCTGTTCGCTGGCGTAGGCGCGGCTCCTGGCCTGCATCTCGTCACGACTCAAGCTGCGGCCGTGCTTCTTCTCGATGGCGTTTTCGATCGGCAGGCCATGGCAGTCCCACCCCGGCACATATTGCGCGTCGAAGCCGGCAAGCTGCCGCGCCTTCACGATCATGTCCTTGAGCACCTTGTTCACCGCATGGCCCATGTGGATCTGGCCGTTGGCATACGGCGGGCCGTCATGCAGGATGAACTTGGGCGCGCCCACACGCGCGGCGCGCAGGCGCTGGTAGGTGCCGTGTTCCTCCCAGGCCGCGACCCAGCCAGGCTCACGCTTGGGCAGGTCGCCACGCATCGGGAATGGCGTGTCGGGCAGGTTCAGGGTGGTGCGGTAGTCGGTGGTCATGGCGGCTTGGGGCGCCGGGCGCGGCGCGCTGATTCAGCGAAGGGGGCGGGCCAGGAAGCCACGTTCGGCTTCAGGCAGCGGTTAGGCACGCTCAGGCGTGCGCTAGCGTGTCTTGGGCTGAATTCGGTCGCGCGTGGTCTGCCGCTGGGTGGCGGTGTGCCCGCGCAGTGCGGCGGCGTGTGGAATGCACAATGACATGTGAATCATTCTAACGGGCAGGCCATGCGGTTCCTTCAATGTCTTGCCGCTGCAGCCGCGTGTTTGAGCGGGGCCACCGCGCACGCCGCTGAAGGCGAAGCGGCCACCACCTGGGAAGGCGCCATCGGCCCGGTGATCAACCATTCGCCCGCCTTCGCCGGTGCGCGCGACCACCGCACCACCCTGCTGCCCGGCTTCTTCGTGCGTTATGGCCGCTTCACGGCGACCAACGCGGGCGGCTTCGTCACCCGCAAGCAAGACGAGGTGGACCGCGGCGTGGCGGCCGACTTGCTGCGCGGCGACCAATACCGCTTGAACGTGGCACTGCGTTTTGACGGTGGGCGCAGCAGCAGTGACAGCCCCTTGCTCAGCGGCCTGGGCAATGTGCGGGTGACGTTGCGCGGGCGGCTGGGCCTGGTGGTCAAGCTCGACCGCCACTGGCGCACCGGCTCCGCCTTGTCGGCCGACCTGATGGGCCGCGGCGGCGGCGTGACGTTCGACCAGACCCTGCAATACGCGGCGCCGCTGAGCCCGCGCACGCTGTGGCACACCACCTTGGGCGTGACGGCTGCAGACCAGCGTTATATGCAGAGCTATTTTGGTGTGACCGATGACCAGGCCGTGGCCAGCGCCTACACGGCGCACCGCGCCGGCGCGGGCTTGCGCGACGTGCGACTGGGCACGGGCCTGAACATCGATCTGGGCGAGCAATGGGTGGCGTTTGCTGATGTCGGCACGGCGCGGCTGCTCGGCCCGGCCCTGGCCAGCCCGCTGACGCAGCGCGCCTGGGGCTGGTCAACCCGGGTCGGCGCGGCCTGGCGGTTTTAGCGCCGGGCGTTCACTGCCCGGGCTGGACCGCCCACCAAGCGCGTGCCTCTGCGCTGTCGCGCTCAATGCCGGCGCGCAGCGCGTCCAGCGACTCATAGCGCAACTCGTCGTGCAGCTTGTGCAGCAGCTCCACACGGATGCAGCGGCCGTAACCACCGTCAAGGCCCAGCTTGGCGGGCCAGTCGAAGACATGGGTTTCGAGCAGCACGCGGCCGCTGTCATCGACCGTCGGGCGCCGGCCGATGCTGGCCACGCCGGCCAGGGGTGAATCACCCAGGCCGTGCACGCGCACCACGAAGATGCCCAGGGCGGCCGGCCGGGCGTGCGCAAAGCGCAGGTTCAAGGTGCGGCAACCGAGTTCGCGCCCGAGCTTGGCGCCGTGCAAGACATGGCCGCTCACCGCGTAGGGCCGGCCCAGCAGCGCGGCGGTCTGCACCATGTCGCCCACGGCCAGCGCTTCGCGCACGGCCGAGCTGCTGACGCGCTGGCCGTGCACCTCGTAGCTCATCATGCGCGCCACATCGAAGCCCGCGGCGCGGCCGGCGGCATCGAGCAAGGCGTAGTCGCCGCTGCGCCGGGCGCCGAAACGGAAGTCGTCGCCCACCAGCACATAGCGGGCGTGCAGGCCGCGCACCAGCACCTGGTCGATGAAGGTTTGCGCCGCCAGCGCGGCCAGGCGCGCATCAAAACGCATCACCACCACTTGCTCCACGCCGCAGCCCTGCAGTTCGGCCAGCTTGTCGCGCAGCGTGGCGATGCGTGCCGGCGCTGCATGGGGCTGGCCGGCGCGGGCGGCGAAAAAGTCGCGCGGGTGCGGCTCGAAGGTCATCACACAACTGGGCAGGCTGCGGTGGCGCGCTTCGTTGTGCAGCAAGGCCAGCATGGCCTGGTGGCCGCGGTGCACACCGTCGAAGTTGCCGATGGTCAAGGCGCAAGCCGGCGCCAGGCCGCTGGCCGGGATACCGCGAAAGACTCTCATGCTGCCGGCCTCATACCAGCCCAAGCTCGGCCACGGCCGCAAAGCGCCACTGACCGCTGGGCAGCGCCGCATCGAGCGCCAGCGCACCATAGCGGCTGCGGTGCAAGCTGACCACCGCGTTGCCCACGGCGGCGACCATGCGCTTGACTTGGTGGTACTTGCCCTCCTCAAGCATCAGCACCAGCTCGCGCGCACCGTTGGCGTGTGCGGCCACGGCGCGCACGGCTTTGGGGTCGTCATTCAGCACCACACCATCGAGCAAGGCCTGAAGCTGGCCGGGCGCAAGGTCTTCAGCGGTCACCGCCTGGTAGACCTTGGGAACATGCCGCTTGGGCGAACTCAGGCGGTGGATCAGCGCGCCGTCGTCGGTGAGCAGCAGCAGCCCGGTGGTGTCGGCATCGAGCCGGCCCACCGGTTGCACGCCGCGTGCGCGCAGCGGCGGCGGCAGCAGGCTGAGCACGCTGGGCCAGTGGCGCGGTTTGGTTGAACATTCATAGCCGGCCGGCTTGTGCAGCAGCACCAAGGCGTGCTGCTGGAACGGCCAGGCGCGGCCACCTACCTCAAACGTTAGCCCGGTGGTGGTGAGTTCTTCATGCGGGTCGTCAACCACCCGGCCGGCCACGCGCAGCGCGCCAGACTCGATCAACCCCGCACAGATGCGCCGCGTGCCAAACCCCTGGCTGAACAACACATCGGCGGCACGCAGCGTGAGCTTCGCTGGCATCAATCGCTCAGCTCCAGCGTGACGGTGTGGCCTTCGCCCGCAGGCCAGGCGCGCGCGGCCAGGCGCTCGTTGTTGAACTGCGCCAGCACCGTGCGGCCCGCGCCTTCGCGCAGCACCAGCTTGCTGCCGGCCACGCCGGCCACGCCTTGTGGCACGCCGGGCGCGGGGTTGATGCCATCAAAGCTGACCACGTCGCGCGGCAAACCAAAGTAGCCGCGCGGGCGCACGAAGTTCAGCACGGCTGCGGCGGTTTTGTCGGCCGCGGCCAGGCGCTCGGCGCGCAGGTTGACCACGCTGCTGCTGCGCGGGAAGGGCTGGCGGTAGACGTGCAAGGTGTCGTAGCTGGGCGCGGCGAGAACGAATTCGAGATGCACTTGCGGGCCGGTGGTGAAGGGGCCCCAGCGGCCATCTGCCCCGATGAGCTTGCGGTGCAGCGCGCTGCCTTGGCGTTCGCCGCTGGCGGAGTTGACGGCGTAGACCTCGACCGTGGCGCCGGCCAAAGGCAGGTTGGTCTGGGCACCGGCGCCGAGGCCCGAAACCAGGCCGTCCAGCACAACCTGTGTCTCAGGGCGAAACGCTTCAGTGACAGGCGCGGCGCCGGTGATGAACTCGTAGGTCTTGGCAAACGCCTGGCGGTGGTACGAGACCTCGCGGTGGTCCAGCCCCGGCAGCACCAGGTTCAGCGCGCCCTTGAGCGCCGGGCCGTCGGCGGTGACGTGGGTGGCCACGCCGGGCTGGCCGATCCACACACCGTCGGGCTGGGCGAATTTGTCGTTGCCGTCAGAACGCAGGGTGAGCCACTTCACGCCGGGCGTGACTTCATCACCGTTCGGGCCCTTGGGTGCGTTCATGGCTTTCAGGAAAGGGCCAGTGCCGTTGAATTCACTGCCCGGCAAAAAGCCCTGGTGCGCCCACACGCCATGGTTGGGCGTGCCGCCCAGCACGGCATGCGAGACGAACTTGTCGCCCCCGTTGGCGATGTAGGCGCGAATGGCATTGCCGCCGCGTGAATTGCCCACCAGCACCACCTTGGCCGCGCCGGTGCGCTGGCGCAGTTTGTCGACTTCAGCGGCCAGGAAATTGGCCTGCTCGGCGCTGGAACTGCGGCCGTCTTGGGCCACGGCGTCGTCGTTGCGCGCCAGCGGGCGCGGCATGTCAACAGCATGCAGCCTCGCGCGCGGCCAGCCGTTGGACTCGAAGCGCCACAAGGTGGTGAGCCACAGCGCGGCGCTGTCGCCGTTGCCGTGCACGAAGACGATGGGCGGGCGTTCAGCGGGCGGCGCGAAGCTGGCGCAGGCGCTGGCCAGCACGGCCACCAGGCCGAGCAGGGCGCGGCGGGCGATGAGCAGGTTCATTCGTTCTCCATATCGTTAGCACAAGGCAGGCCGGGCAATGAAACGGCGGCGCGCACGGCATTGAGCACGGCCTGCGCCACGGCGTGCGCGGCCAGGGCGCCCAGCACCGTCATGTCACCCGGCTTGCCGCTGGCGCCGGTGGCCAGGGCGAACAAGGTGTCACCGTCTTGCATGGTATGCGCCGGGTTGATGGTGCGCGCCAGGCCGTCGTGCGCCATGCTGGCCAGCTTGTTGGCCTGGGCCTTGGTGAGCACAGCGTCGGTGCCCACCACGCCAATGGTGGTGGCCATGCCGGCGCGCGCGCGTTCGGGCAGGTCGCCGCGCAGCAGGGCTTGCATGCTGCCCAGCAGCATCTTGCCGTCGGCGGTGCGCGCCCCGGCCACGACGCGGCCGCTGGCCGGGTCGATCACGTCGCCGATCGCATTCACCGCCACCACCGCGCCCACGGTGATGGCGCCGACCTTGAACGCCGCGCTGCCGATGCCGCCCTTCATGGCGCGCGCCGGGCCGAACAGCTTGCCCACCGCTGCCCCGGCGCCGGCGCCGACGTTGCCTTGCGCCGGCGCGGCATGGTTGGCGGCGACGCACGCGGCATAACCGCTGGTTGCATCGGGCCGGATGGTAGGGTCGCCGTGCAGCAGATCGAACAGCACCGCGGCCGGCACGATGGGCACGCGCACCGGGCCCACTTCGAGGCCATGACCATGCTCTTCGAGCCAGCGCATCACGCCACTGGCCGCGTCCAGCCCGAAGGCGCTGCCGCCGGTGAGCAGCACGGCGTGCACCTGTTCCACCAGGTTGTCGGGGCGCAGCAAATCGGTCTCGCGCGTGCCCGGCGCGCCACCGCGCACATCCACGCCGCATACCGCGCCGGCCTCGCACAGCACCACGGTGCAGCCGGTGGCGCGCGCGGGGTGGGTGAAGTGGCCGAGCTTCAGGCCGGCCACGTCGGTGATGAACACGGCGCGCGGAGCCTCAGGCAAACACGCCGGCCGTGGGCAGCATGCGCGCGCTGACTTCGCCCAGGTGGTGCAGGGTGTCGCCGAAGCTCATTTCCAGCATGGTCAAGCGCTTGAAATAGTGGCTGCTGATGTATTCGTCCGTCACGCCGATGCCGCCGTGCATTTGCGTGCACTGTTGGCCCACGAAGCGCATCGACTGGCCGAGCTGCACCTTGGCTTGCGACAAGGCCCGGCGCCGCTGCGCCGTGGGTTCACCCAGCTTGAGCGTGGCGTAGTAGCTCATCGCTCGGCCCAGCTCAAGCTGCATCTTCACATCGGCCATGCGGTGGCGCAGCACCTGAAAGCTGGCCAGCGTGGCGCCAAACTGCTTGCGCGTGTTCATGTACTCGGCGGTGATCTGGGTTAACTTTTCCATCAAGCCCACGCCCTCGGCGCAGGCCGCGGCCATGCCCACATCCACTGCGGCTTCCAGCGCGCCGTGGCCTTGCAGGGTGATGAGTTCGGCCGCTGTGGCATGCAGGGTGATGTTTGCAGCGCGCGCGCCGTCTTGCGTGGCGTAGGCGTCAATGGTGACGCCGCCCGCGCCGGCACGCACCAGAAACAAGGCCAGGCCCTCGGCGGCGTCGTCAGCGCCGCTGACGCGGGCGCTGACCACAAAGGCATCGGCCTCGTCGCCCGCCGGCACCACGTATTTGGCGCCTTCAATTTGCCAGCTGCTACCCACCTGCATGGCGCGCGTGCTGCAACGGTTCAGGTGGTAGCGCGAGCCGCGTTCCTGCTGCGCCAGCACCACCAGCGCTTCGCCGCTGGCCACCCGGGGCAGCCACTGTGCCTGCAATTCAGCACCCGCTTGTGCCAGCAGCAGCGGCGCCACCAGCGCAGCCTGTGCATAGGGTGCATTCACCAGGCCGCGGCCCAGCTCTTCCATCACCACCATGGCTGCCACGGCGCCAAAGCCCATGCCGCCGTGCTCTTCGGCCACGTTCAGGCCGGCCAGGCCCAGCTCAGCCAGTTCGCCGTACACCGCTCGCGTGTGGCCACCGGCACGCGCCAGGGCGCGGCGCCGTTCGAAGTTGAAACCTTTTTCAACCCAGCGCGCCACGGCATCGCGCAACTGCTCTTGCTCATCAGTGAAAGTGAAGTCCATGGTTAATCAACCCAAAACAGTTTGCGAAACGATGTTGCGCTGCACTTCATTCGTGCCGCCGTAGATGGTGGTCTTGCGCAGGTTGAAGTAGCTGCCCGCCAGCGGCGTGTTGTGCGCCAGCACCTGGTCACCCTGCCAGCCCGCTTCCATCGCTTCGCGCACGAACGGCAGGCTCAGGGGCCCGGCGGCCAGCATCATCAGCTCGCTGTAGCGCTGCTGGATTTCACTGCCGCGAATCTTCAGCAGGCCGGCCACATCCAAACTTTGCTTGCCGCTCTTTTCGGCAGACAACACCCGCAGCACCAGCATTTCCAGCGCCACCACGTCCACCTCCAGCAGCGCGATCTGATCCCGAAAGCGCGCATCGTCATACACGCCTTCGCGCTGCGCGATGCGCTTCAGGCGTTCCAGTTCGCGCTTGCTGCGGTTCACATCGGCAATGCCGGTGCGTTCGTGTGAAAGCAGGTGTTTGGCGTACGTCCAGCCTTTGTTCTCTTCGCCGATGAGCTGGTCGGCCGGCACCTCGACGTTGTCGAACCAGACCTCGTTGACTTCGTGCTCGCCGTCCATCGTGATGATCGGCCGCACGCTGACGCCGGGGCTCTTCATGTCGATCAGCAGGAAGCTGATGCCGGTCTGCGGCTTGCCTTCGTTGCTGGTGCGCACCAGGCAGAAGATCCAGTCGCCATGCTGGCCGAGCGTGGTCCAGGTTTTCTGGCCGTTGACGAGGTAATAGTCGCCCTTGCGCTCGGCCTTGCACTTCACCGAAGCCAGGTCGGAGCCCGAACCCGGCTCGCTGTAACCCTGGCTCCACCAGACCTAGCCGCTC
>JANOXU010000047.1:0-50337 GCA_031418595.1 Burkholderiales bacterium | reverse complement strand
CTCCACTGCCTGGGGCCTGCTACCCGGCGCACCGACGCCTACCGGGACGGGACTCTCACCCGTTGGACTGGCGCAGCATGCAGCAGCACTACCTTCCCCCTGCGGGTTCAGTCGAGCCTTTGCTTCGTGACGCACCATGCGTCAATTGTCCGCACGAAGCGGGCCAGCGTCATGCACGGCTTTGGCCCGCGTGGGCGCCATCTTGGTGCGCACCCCACCTGTGCGCGGCCCGATGCCTTGGCACCACTCTTGCGTTGCTCAGGGCATTGGCATGGAGAGCACAGCAATGCAGAAGATGAAGTTGGTGGTGGTGGGCAACGGCATGGCGGGCATCCGCGCCGTGGAAGAACTGCTGAAGCTCGCACCTGAGCTGTATGACATCACCGTGTTCGGCGCCGAGCCGCACCCCAACTACAACCGCATCCTGCTCAGCCCGGTGTTAGCCGGCGAGCAAACGCTGGAAGAAATCGTCCTCAACCCGCTGGCCTGGTACGAAGAGAACCACATTCGCCTGCTCACCGGCAAGAAGGTGGTGCAGATAGACCGGCGCCGCCGCGTGGTGATCGCTGACGATGGCCTTGGCAACGAAACTGAGGCTGAGTACGACCGCCTGCTGCTGGCCACCGGCTCGCTGCCGTTCATCTTGCCCATCCCGGGCAAGGCCCTGCCCGGGGTGGTGGCCTACCGCGACATTGCCGACACGCAGGCCATGATCAGCGCCGCCGCCACCCACAAACATGCAGTGGTGATCGGCGGCGGCCTGCTTGGGCTGGAAGCGGCCAATGGCTTGTCCAAGCGCGGTATGCAGGTCACTGTGGTGCACCTCATGCCGTGGTTGATGGAACGACAGTTGGATGAGGTGGCGGCCAAGCTGTTGCAAAAGTCTCTGGAGGAACGCGGCATCAATTTTCTGATGCAGGCGCAAACCGAGAGCCTGCATGCTGGCCCCGACGGCCGCGTGGCCAAGGTGCGCTTCAAGGACGACAGCGAAGTGGCGGCCGACCTGGTGGTGATGGCCGCCGGCATCAAGCCCGACACCGCCCTGGCCGAAAGCGCCGGCCTGCACTGCGCGCGCGGCATCGTGGTGAGCGACACCTTGCAAACCGTGACCGACCCGCGCATCTACGCCGTGGGTGAATGCGCGGCGCACCGCGGCATCGCCTATGGCCTGGTGGCGCCGCTGTTCGAGCAGGGCAAAGTCTGCGCCAACCACCTGGCGCAATTCGGCATCGGCCGCTACAGCGGCAGCGCCGTGAGCACCAAGCTCAAGGTCACCGGCATCGACTTGTTTTCAGCCGGCAACTTCATGGGCGGCGAGGGCACGGAAACCATCGTGCTGAGCGACCCGATCGGCGGCGTGTACAAAAAACTTGTGATTCAAGGCGACAGATTAGTCGGCGCCTGCCTGTACGGCGACACGGTGGATGGCAGCTGGTACTTCAAGCTGCTGCGCGAAGGCCGCAGCGTGGCCGGCATCCGCGAGCACTTGATGTTCGGCGAATCGAACATCGGCGACACCGGCCACCAGGGCCAGAGCAAGGCCGCCGCGATGGCCGATGCCGATGAAGTGTGCGGCTGCAATGGCGTCACCAAGGGCAGCATCTGCAAGGCGATCAAGGACAAGGGCCTGTTCACGCTGGAAGACGTGCGCAAGCACACCAAGGCCAGCGCCTCGTGCGGCTCGTGCACGGGGTTGGTGGAACAGCTCATCATGTTCACCGCCGGTGGCGACTACTCGGCCACACCCACCAAGAAGGCGATGTGCGGCTGCACCGAGCATTCGCACCAGGAAGTGCGCGACGCCATTCGCAAAGACAAGCTGCTGAGCATTGCCAGCGTGCAGCAAACCCTGAACTGGCGCACGCCCGATGGCTGCGCAAGTTGCCGCCCGGCGCTGAACTACTACCTGCTGAGCACCTGGCCCAAGCTGGCCAAGGACGACCCGCAAAGCCGCTACATCAACGAGCGCAGCCACGCCAACATCCAGAAAGACGGTACCTACTCGGTGATTCCGCGCATGTGGGGCGGCGAAACCAATTCGTCTGAACTGCGCCGCATTGCCGATGTGGTGGACAAGTTCAAGGTGCCCACGGTGAAGGTGACGGGTGGCCAGCGGATCGATCTGTTGGGCATCCGCAAGGAAGACCTGTCCGCCGTGTGGCAAGACCTGGGCATGCCTTCGGGCCACGCCTATGCCAAGGCCTTGCGCACGGTGAAGACTTGCGTGGGTTCTGAGTGGTGCCGCTTCGGCACGCAAGACAGCACGCAAATGGGCAAGGACCTGGAACGTGCGTTGTGGCGCATGTACGCGCCGCACAAGGTGAAGTTGGCTGTGAGCGGCTGCCCGCGCAACTGCGCTGAAAGCGGCATCAAGGACGTGGGCGTGATCGGCGTTGATTCGGGCTGGGAGATCTACATCGGCGGCAACGGCGGCATCAAGACCGAAGTGGCGCAGTTCCTGGTGAAGCTCAAAACCAGCGCCGAGGTGCTGGAATATTCCGGCGCCTTCTTGCAGCTCTACCGCGAAGAAGGCTGGTACCTGGAGCGCACGGTGCACTACCTGGCCCGCGTGGGCATGGCGCACATCAAGCAGCGCGTGGTGGAAAGCGCTGCCTCGCGCCGCGAGCTGTGGGAGCGGTTGCAATTCGCGCTTGACGGCGAACCCGACCCCTGGTTTGAATTCGAAGCCGCGGCGGTGGATGCGCGGCAGTTTGATGCGATCACCGTTTGAGATCAGCCCATGACAAACTGGCAATTCATTTGTTTGGCCGATGACATTCCCTTGAAGGGTTCACGCCGCGTGCGCCGCAGCGAAGGCGCAGACATCGCGCTGTTTCGCACCAGCGAGGGCGAGGTCTTCGCCCTGCTCGACCGCTGCCCGCACAAGGGCGGGCCGCTCAGCCAGGGCATCGTCTTTGGCCGCCACGTGGCCTGCCCGCTGCACAACTGGGCCATCTCGCTGGAAGACGGTCAGGCCCGCGCGCCCGATGCCGGCTGCGCCGTGAAATTCACCGTGCAGGTGGCGGGCGGGCGGGTGATGCTCGATGCCAACGAGATCAAAACCCTGGGCTTGCAGGCCGCGGCGGCGAACACCGACGCTGTCTGTGGTTAGCCTGTTGTGATGAGCGGCACCACGCGCGAAACCAAGTCCACCTGCCCCTACTGCGGTGTGGGCTGCGGCGTCATCATCGAAAGCCAGGGTGCGCAGATCACCGGCGTGCGTGGCGACCCGGACCACCCGGCCAACTTCGGCCGCCTGTGCAGCAAGGGCCAGAACCTGGCGCTCACCGCCAGCGCTTCGGTCACACAGCAACAGCGCTTGTTGCAGCCGTTGCGCCGGCTGGAACGCAGCGGCCCGGCGCTGCCCGTTGCGTGGGATGTGGCCATGGGCGATGTGGCCCAGCGCTTCGCCGAAACGGTGCTCAGCCACGGGCCCGATGCGGTGGGTTTTTATCTCTCGGGCCAGTTGCTCACCGAGGACTACTACGTCTTCAACAAGCTGGTGAAGGGCCTGCTGAACACCAACAACGTCGACACCAATTCGCGCCTGTGCATGAGCAGCGCCGTGGCCGGCTACAAGGCCACGCTGGGCGCCGATGCGCCACCCGCCTGTTATGACGATTTGAACCATGCCGGCACCGTGTTCATCACCGGCGCCAACACGGCCTGGGCGCACCCGGTGCTGTTTCGCCGGCTGGAAGACGCGCGCGCAGCCAACCCACAGATGAAGTTGATCGTGGCCGACCCGCGCCGCACCGAAACCGCGGCCGCGGCCGACCTGCACTTGCAGTTGCTGCCGGGCACAGACGTTGCCCTGCATCACGGCCTGCTGCATGTGATGCTGTGGGAAGGCCTCACCGACACCGCTTTCATCAGCGCCCACACCAGCGGCTTCGAAGCCCTGCGCGAGCGCGTACGCGAGTTCACGCCCGCCCAAACCGAGAGCTTGACCGGCGTGCCGCAAGCCGCCCTGGTGCAGGCTGCGCGCTGGTTTGCCGGGCTGGATGGCGAGGCCGGTGCCTTGCGCAGGCCGGCGCTAAGCTTGTACTGCCAGGGCCTGAACCAGAGCGTACACGGCACCGACAACAACGTTTCACTCATCAACTTGCACCTGGCCACGGGCCAGATCGGCAAGCCCGGCGCCGGGCCGTTTTCGCTCACCGGCCAGCCCAATGCCATGGGCGGGCGCGAAGTGGGCGGCCTGGCCAATTTGCTGAGCGCCCACCGCAGCCTGGACAACCCCGCGCACCGCGCCGAAGTGGCCGCGCTGTGGGGCGTGGCCGATGTGCCGGCCCAGCCGGGCAAGGCCGCAGTGCAGATGTTCGAAGCCGCGGCCGACGGTGAGATCAAGGCGCTGTGGATAGCCTGCACCAACCCCGCGCAGTCCATGCCCAGCCAGGCCACGGTGCGCGCGGCGTTGCAGCGCGCTGAATTCGTGGTGCTGCAAGAAGCCTTTGCCCACACGGCCACCGCCGCCTATGCCGACCTGCTGCTGCCGGCCACCACCTGGGGCGAGAAGGAAGGCACGGTGACCAACAGCGAGCGGTGCATCAGCCGCGTGCGCGCCGCCGTGGCCGCACCCGGCCAGGCGCGAAATGACTGGGCGATTGGCCTGGATCTGGGCCAGCGGCTGGAGCAGCTCTTGCCGCGACGGCACTTGCAAGGCAAGAGCCTGTTCGCCTTCAACAGCGCTGAAGACATCTGGAACGAACACCGCGAAAGCACGCGCGGGCGCGACCTGGACATCACTGGCCTCACGTACAGCAAGCTGGAAACGCCGCAGCAATGGCCCTGCCCCGAAGGGCAAACCGCTGGCTTGAGCCGGCTCTACGAAGATCACCACTTCGCCACGCCCGACGGCCGTGCACGCTTCGGCGCCCCCGCGCACCAGGGCGTGGCCGAGCCGCGCGATGCGCGCTTCCCGTTCGCGCTCACCACCGGCCGGCTGCGCGAGCAGTGGCACGGCATGAGCCGCACCGGCACGCTGGCCAAGGCCTTTGGTCAGGCCAGCGAACCCTGCGTGCAGATGACGGCGCAAGACATGCGCCGCCGCGGCCTGCAGGCCGGCCAGTTGGTCAAGCTGCGTTCACGCCAGGGCGAGCTGCACCTGCCGGTGCAGGCCAGCGCCGAACTTAGCGCCGGCCAGGCCTTCATCGCCATGCACTGGGGCAGCGAGTTTGCCGGTGGGCTGGGGGTGAATGGCTTGATGTCTGCCCGCGTGTGCCCGCAGTCGCAGCAACCCGAGTTGAAGCATGTTGCCGTTCGCGTGGAGCCCGCACCCATGGCCTTCAGCCTGGTGGCCGCGGCCTGGTTGCCACAGAGCCAGGCGCTGGCGGCGCGCGGCGCCATGCAGGCCGCGCTGGGCCACCTGCCGTATGCCAGTTGCGTGCTCTTCGGCCGCGAGCCGGCCCCCGAGATCGGCGTGCTGGTGCGCGCCGCCGCGCCGCAAGCGTTGGCTGATGGCGTGCTAGCCATGCTGACCCAGGCCCTGCAACTCGATGGCCCGCAAGCCCTGCACTACACCGACCCGCGCCACCATCAACAGCGCTGCGTGCGCCTGGGCGGCGGCGTGGGCAGTGCGCAGTTGTTGCGTGGCTTTTTGCTTGCCGGCGACACCCGGGCGCAGGCCTGGCTGCTGCCGCTGCTGCAAGAACAACACGCCCTGCCGATGCCCGGGCGCATGCTGCTGCTGCCCACGGCCACCGCGCCGGTGCATCTGCCGGCGCGCAGCGAGCAAATCTGCAATTGTCTGGACGTGAGCGCGGTGCAAATCCAGGCCGTGCTGGCCCATGCGCCGGGTGATGCCAGCAAGCGGCTGGCCAGCATGCAGGCCGAATTGAAGTGCGGCACGCAATGCGGCTCGTGTCTGCCACGCTTGCGTGACATGGCCAAGGCTGTGCCGGCCGGCGTGTAAGGGCGCGACGCGGCTGGGCGCCAGAATCAACGCATGACCCTGACCAAACTGCACTGCATGGTGGCCGTGGCGCGCGAAGGCTGCGAAGGCCGCGTTGGCCACGCGACCGTGCCATGACCATTCAAACCCTGCTCAAGGAAATTGCCCGCGGCAAAGACGGCGCACGTTCGCTCAACGGCGAGCAGGCCCAGGAGCTGATGGCCGCGGTGCTCGATGGCCGGGCGAGCGTGGCGCAGCGTGCGGGCTTTGCCATTGCCATGCGCGTGAAGGGCGAAACCGCGGCCGAGCTGGCGGGCTTTTTGCGCGCGGCGCAGCCGCACTTGCTGCCGTTGCCAAATGCGCCCTGCCCCCCCTGCCCAATTTGGCTGCCCAGCTACAACGGCGCGCGCCGGTTGCCCAACCTCACGCCGCTGCTGGCGCTGTTGTTGGCGCAGCAAGGCGTGCCGGTGCTGGTGCATGGCGTGACCGAGGACCCCGTGCGCACCACCAGCGCCGCGGTGTTCCAGGCCTTGGGCCTGGCCATGACCCACAGCGCCGCCGACCTGGCCCAAGCCTGGGCACGCAACGAGCCGGCCTTCATGCCGCTGCGATCACTTTGCCCGCCGTTGGCGGAATTTCTAACGTTGCGCCAGGAACTTGGCGTGCGCAACAGCGGGCACACGGTGGCCAAACTGCTGCATGCACCCGACACGCCCGCGCTGCGCGTGGTGAACCACACCCACCCTGAATTTGCCGCCTCGCTGGCCGAGCTGCTGCAAGCCACGCAGGCCCACGCCATGCTGATGCGCGGCACCGAAGGCGAGCCCGTGGCCGATGCCCGGCGCACGCCGCGCATGGACGTTTATCTTCACGGCGTGCTCGACACGCAGCACAGCGTGCCCGCGCAGGGCGGCAGCCTGCATGCCCTGCCCGGCCTGCCCGGGCTGATCGACGCTGCCAGCACCGCGGCCTACACGCGGCAAGTGGCGAGCGGCGCGCTGCCGCTGCCGGCACCCTTGCAGCAGCAGCTCGATGCCTTGATAGGTGCGCGGCGCGCGCTGCTGGCAGCCAGCAGAAACTGAGACGGTCAATGAAGCACCGGCCTCTCCGCCGCATCGCCTGGCAGCATGCGCGCCAGCGTCAAACGACCGTCAAGGTCACGTCGATGTTGCCGCGCGTGGCGTTCGAGTAGGGGCAGACCTTGTGCGCCGCGGCCACCAGGGCTTCGGCCGCCGCGCGCTCCATGCCCGGGATGTTGACGGCCAGTGCCGCCTGGATGCCGAAACCCGTTGGAATGGGGCCGATGCCGACTGAAGCGTCGATCTTGGTGTCAGCCGGCAACGCGATCTTCTGCTGGCCGGCGACGAACTTCATCGCCCCCAGAAAGCAGGCCGAGTAGCCGGCGGCAAAGAGTTGCTCGGGGTTGGTGCCGTCGCCATTGCCGCCCATTTCCTTAGGTGGGGCGAGCTTGACCTGCAACTTGCCGTCGTCGCTCTTGGAGCCACCTTCGCGGCCCCCGGTGGACGTGGCGTGGGCGGTGTAGAGGATCTTGTCGAGTGCCATGGTGGATGCTCCGTGATGAGGGCCGTTGCCGGCGGGTGGACACGCGCCACAGCAGGCATGCTGCGGCGCGGGGGAAAGCAGTGTTATGACTACCCGGCCTTGCCCCCTTACCCTGACCGGAGGCGGGGCGGCGACGCTGCTGCCGAACGACCCTGGCTGCGCGGCGATGTCACCCAAGCGCCACCGAGTCGCCGTACCATTTCCACCGCGGGTGCGTGGCGCCCGTGCCCATCCACCTCGACACGGAGAATCGCCATGAAACTTCAGCGCAGGCAAGTCATGCTGTTGGCAGCAGGAATGAGTGGCGCGGGCCTGGCCCCGCAAGCACGCGCGGCGGTCGACAACAGCGCGCTCGAGCGGCCCGGGTTCCGTGAGCACAAGGCCACCTACGGCCTCGTTTACCGGCTGCCCAAGGACGTGACCGACGTGCTTGACAACAAGATCTACCCCGCCTTGCGGGAGCGGCTGCTGGCGCTCGGCCTGGCCGACGAAGCGCGCACCTTCAACTTGCAACACGTGACGGTGGTGCACCTGCACAACGCCGACCCAGGCACGCCGCAAAAGATGCTTCGTGCGCTGAGCAAGGTGCCGCCCGTGCTGAGCTTGCAGCTCACGGGCTTCTACAACACCGAAGCCTCCAGAGGCGCCGGCGCACCCTGGTGGTTCGACTTGGGCGTGACCAAATCGGGCCCGGGCTACACCGAGATGATGGCGTTCAACACCCAGGCCACCGCCGCGCTGACGCCCCTGCGCGACGGCCCGTTGCCGCGCTGCACCGGCCCGGTGTACGCCAACATGAGCGAGGCCGCGCGCGAGCTCACGCGCACGGTGGGCGTGAGCGGCGTCAACGTCATCAAGGACGGCAAGGAGACGGCCTCGCACAACCCACACAACACGCTGGTCTACAGCATGGCGCGCTACGACGAGCGCATCCAAGCGGCGATGAAGAGCGTGGCCGACGACATGAACAAAGTGCTGCCCGACGGCATGAACACGCAGTTCAAGGATGTGTCCATCGTCGAGATCGGCTTCATGGGCAACGTGCTGCGCGAGTTCTATCGCATCGGCCTGGGCGACGGCGCGACGTTCGACACCACCAGCGGCAAGGCGGTGCGGTTGGGGGCGCAGTGACGGTCAGGCGGCACGCCCCGCCTGGTCGTTGCGCTGGCTGTTCGCGATGACTGGCCCGGCAACACCCACACCAGCGCCTGAAGCGCGCAGCGCGCCGGCCGTGCTGATCACTGGTGCCACGGGTTTTATCGGCCGGGCCCTGGTGGCCCAGTGGCGTCGCGCCGGCCGCCCCCTGATCGTGTTGACGCGCGATCTGCGCCAGGCCCGCGCCAACTTTGGGACCGATGTCTGGGTGGTGGACAGTCTGGACGCCCTGCCGAGTGAGACGCGGCTTGACGCCATCATCAACTTGGCCGGCGCGCGCGTGCTGGGCCTGCCCTGGAGTGCAGTGCGGCGGCGCGAGCTATTGGCCAGCCGCATCAGCGTCACGCAGGCGGTGGTGGCTTTGATTGGCCGCCTGCAGCAACGCCCACGCGTTCTGGTCAGCGCCTCGGCAGTGGGCTACTACGGCGCACGGGACGGCAGCCTGCTTTGCACAGAGGACAGCCCGCCAAAGCCGGGAGAATTTCAGTCCGATCTGTGCGTGGCCATCGAGCATGAAGCCAGCCGCGCCCAGGCCTTTGGCGTGCGTGTGGTGCGGCTGCGCCTGGGCGTGGTGTTGGGCCGCGGCGATGGCGCCTATCCGATGCTCGCGCGGGGCAGCCGACTCGGTCTGGGCGCCGTGCTGGGCACCGGCCGACAACCCGCACCATGGATTCACCTGGCCGATGCATTGGGCCTGATCGACTTGGCGCTGGCGCACAGCGCCCTGAACGGCGCGTTGAATGCGGTTGCACCGAGCACGCCGACGCAGGCCGAGTTTGCCCAGGCCATGGCGGCGTCATTCGGAACGCGCGTGCGCTTGCGCATACCGGCCTGGCCATTGCGTCGTTTGGCCGGCGAGATGGCCACCTTGTTGCTGGACGGTCAAAACGTGCGGCCCCAGCAAGCCTTGGCGGCCGGTTATCAGTACCGCTTTGCCACCCTGAGCGAGGCCTTTGCCGACCTGCGTGGCCGGCCTGCATCGGCGTAGGCCGGGCCATTTTGGCCGCGCGCTGCGACCAAGGCCAGCCCCCGCCGGAGCGTGCCCAGCAGCCGATGTACGTGTAGCGAGCTAGCCGGCGGTAGTGGCTTACTTGGGCAGCACGACGCTGTCGATGACATGGATCACGCCGTTGTCGGCAACGATGTCGGTCGCGGTGACCTTGGCGCCGTCGACCATCACTCCACCGGCGGTGGCCACGGTCAGTTCCGAGCCCTGCACGGTCTTCACCTTGCCGGCTTTGACGTCTTTGGCCATCACCTTGCCTGCCACCACGTGATAAGTCAGCACCGCGGTCAGCTTGGACTTGTCGGCCAGCAGCGCGTCAAGTTGCGCTTTGGGAATTTTCGCGAACGCTTCGTCGGTCGGTGCGAACACCGTGAACGGGCCGGCGCCCTTCAAGGTGTCGATCAGCCCGGCGGCGGTGAGTGCCGCGGCCAGGGTCTTGAACGTGCCGGCACTGACGGCGGTATCGACAATGTCTTTGGATTGGGCAGACAGCGCGACGAATGACAGGGCGGCAATGGCGAGGGTCTTTTTCATGATGATTTTCCTTGAGTGGAGAGTCGAACGAGGGAATGAACACAGGTGAGTGGAATCAAGCCTCGCGGCTTGGGCGATTGGATCAAGACGCGACTGCCGGCGAAGAAGCAGAGCAGGGGGTGGGCCCGCTGCAGGAAGCGGCATCTATAGACCTAACAGGATTAAATATGAACTTGTGAGTTCAAATTGTCAACTGTATGGTCATTTTATGACTTTACAGTTCACTTGCTGCAACCCGCGCTTCGTGGTGACCAACCTGGAGCACCCGGCGCAGCAGCTCTACGACGACATCTACTGCCAGCGTGGTGAGGCCGAGAGCCGCATCAAGGAAGCTCAAGTGGGCCTGTTCGCCACGCGCACGAGTTGCCACCACTTCGCGGCCAACCAGTTGTGGGTGTTGTTGGCTGCGCTGGCCTACGTGCTCATCGAGAGACTGCGGCGCGCACTGGCGCTGCAAGGCACCGAGTTGGCCAGCGCGCAGGTGGACACGCTGCGCGTCAAGTTGCTCAAGCTCGCGGCCGGGGTCACGCGCAACACGCGGCGCATCCGGCTGTACTTCGCATCGAACTGGCCCAGCGCACCGAAATCGACCCACCCGCGACCATCGATTTGCCAAACCCGCCCACCGCCCCTCGCCCACGACCATCAAAAGTTGAAGACATAGCGCTGCCCCTTGTGCAGCACGATGGCACTCTTGGGCTGGATGCGTTCGAGCATGAAACCCGGCGCCAGCTCGTCGCGTTCGCGCAGCACCTGGCCGTTGACGATCAACATGCGGTCGGCCGGCCGGTCGGAGTAGACCGAGCCTGAAACGCTCAGCGCCGGCAACTCGCGGCGCACCTCTTCGGGCATGGGGCCGGGCGCGGCCGCTTTGGCGGTATTCGGCAGGCTGGCCGTGGCCACGGGTGGGGCAGCCGCGGGCACCGCGCCAACCGCAGCGGCGGGCGCAGGCGCCCGAGCTATCGGCGCGGTACTCCCAGGCAGCGGCACCGGCGCCGGCGCAGGGGGCACCTCGGGCTGAGCCGGCGCCGCAACCGGCACCTTGGGCTTGGGCAGCGGTCGCGGCGGCTCAAGGCGCAGCGCGGGCGGGGGCGCGGCGGGCAGCGCTGCCGGTGCGGCGGCCACCGCCACTGGCGGCACGGGCGGCACGGGCGGCACGGTCGGCACATTGCCCGGCCGCACCGCCGCGGGCTGGCGCGCGGCCAACGGGGGCGCGGCGCTGGGCGCCGGGGCCGGTTCGTCTTGCAACCACAGCCAGCCGGCCGCGCCCAGGCCGGCCAGCGTGGCGCCGCCGAGCACCCAACCCAGGGCCGGCGAGACACGGGGCTCGTCGTCGGCCGGGGCTTCGAGGTACGACGCTTGCTGGCTGTGCAGGCCCGGCACATGGCCTTGCTCGCGCTCGCGGTCAGCGCGTTTGAGGGCTTCGAGGATGTACGACATGGCGGGGGGTTTTGGTTCGGCAGTTCAGTTCGTCAACAAACGCGGTTCGGCCACGCTGGTGGCGCGGTTCAACTGCATCAGCGTGGTCGGGCCGGCCACGCCATCGCTGGCCAGGCCGTGCAGGCGCTGGAAGACCTGCACCCGCGCCTTCAGGGCATCGTCAAAAACCGCTGGCTCCACCGGCCCGCCGTCTTGGTTGGCCTGGGCCAGGCGCGCGGCCAGCCATTTAACGGCCGGGCCGCGGGCGCCGTTGGTGAGCGAGCCGGCATAACCTTCGGGTGCACGCCACAGGGTCAAGGCCTCGCCGCGCCACCAGGCCGCCAGTTGCACCAGCGGCAGCATCAAGGTCTGCTCACCCACGCGCAAGGTGGCGGCCTGGGCCGACAGGCCTTGCAGCAAGGCATAGCCGTTCACGCCCTCGCCTTGCAGCAGCAGCGCGGCCGGGCGGTCGAGCTGGCGCAGTTGGCTGAAATTGAGGTTGAGTTTTTGGCAACGCACGTTCACGCTGAGCAATTCGGCGCAGGGTTCAGCGGCCGTGCTGGGCTGGCCCCAGCGGCCGGCCAGGCCCTGCCAGGCTGCGCGCTCGGCCAGGCCGTTGCCGGCCAGGCTGGCGCGCAGCTCGGCTTGGTCGATCAAGGCCGGTGGCGCGGCGGCAGGTGCAGCGGCCGAGGCGGATGCCCCCGGGCGCGGCACGGCGGCAGGCCCACTCGCGGCTGCCGCCACGCGGCCCGCACCAATGGCCACACCAGCCGCGCTGGCCGCGCTGGCCGCGCTGGCCGCACTGGCCGCACTCGCCGCACTGGCCACCGGCACGGCCGGCGCCGCGTTGCCCAGGCCGCCGACCCAATACGCCGCGCCCAAGGCCACGGCCAGGCCGGCCGCGCCCAACGCCAGCAGCGGCGCGCGCTGGACCCAGGCCTGGCGCCGCGCGGCGCGGCGGTCAGCGCCGAAGACTTCGTTGCCGGCCTGCACCACCATCTTGTCGTCAGCCCGGCGCTTGCCCTGGCTGTAGGCGCCGAGCAAGGCGCGGTCGCACAGCAGGTTGATTCGCCGCGGCACACCGCGTGAAAGCTTGAAGATGCGCGCCAGCGCTGCACGCTCAAAGGGCAGAGGCCCGCCCCAGCCCGCCACTTCAAGCCGGTGGCGGATGTAGTGGCGCATCTCGTCTTCACTCAGCGCGCCCAGGTGGTAGCGCGCAATCACGCGCTGGGCCAACTGCTCCATCTGCGGCTGGGCCAGCATGTCGCGCAACTCGGGCTGGCCGATGAGCACGATTTGCAGCAGCTTGCGTTCGCGCGTTTCCAGGTTGGTGAGCAGGCGCAACTGCTCCAGCACATCGAGCGCCAGGTTCTGCGCCTCGTCGATGATCAACAGGTTGTTCTGCCCCACCGCGTGGGTGCGCAGCAAAAATTCATTCAGCGCATCGACCCGGCCCTTGCCCGTGGCACCGGGCTCCACCAGCACGCCGAATTCGGTGCACACCGATTCCAGCAATTCGTCGGCCGTGAGCTTGGGGTTGAAGATGTAGGCCACGTTGCATTTCTTCGGCACCTGCTCCAGGAAGCAGCGGCACACCGTGGTCTTGCCGGCGCCGATTTCACCCGTGAGCAGCACGAAGCCGCCCCCGCCCTTGATGCCATACAGCAAGTGGGCCAGGGCCTCGCGGTGGCGCTCGCTCATGAAGAGGTAGCGCGGGTCGGGCGCGATCGAGAACGGCTCGTGCTTCAGGCCCAGGGCTTTGGCGTACATGGGCGAAGGATAAGCGGGCGTGCTTTCTACAATGCCGGCGATGAATGCTGTGCACGCCCCGCCCCTGCGTCGGCCGATCCGTGAACTGCCCGACGAACTGGTGAGCCAGATCGCCGCCGGTGAAGTCATCGAGCGGCCGGCTTCGGTGGCGCGCGAATTGGTCGACAACGCGCTCGATGCCGGCGCCACGCAAATCACGCTGCGCCTGCAAGCCGGCGGCGTGCGCGCCATCGTGGTGGAAGACGATGGTTGCGGCATCCCCAGTGGCGAGCTGGCGCTGGCGCTGAAGCGCCATGCCACCAGCAAGATCGGCAGCCTGGCCGAGCTTGAACAAGTGGCCACCATGGGCTTTCGCGGCGAGGCGCTGGCGGCCACGGCCTCGGTGGCGGAACTCTCGCTCACCAGCCGCACGGCGCAAGACGCCCATGCCACGCGGCTCGACGCCCACAGCGGCGAGCTGCAACCCGCCGCGCGCGCCGTGGGCACCACGGTGGAGGTGCGCGAGCTGTTCTTCAGCACCCCGGCGCGGCGCAAGTTCTTGAAGACCGATGCCACCGAGCTGGCGCATTGCGTGGTGGCCGTGCGCCGCCACGCGCTGGCGCGACCCGAGGTGGGCTTTGCGGTGTGGCATGAAGGCAGGCTGGTGGAACAGTGGCGTGCCGGCAGCGCCGAGCAAAGACTGGCCGATGTGCTGGGGCGCGATTTCACGGCCAACAGCCGCGCGCTGCAATTCGACAGTGCAACTTTGAGAATGCACGGCCGCAGCGGCACGCCCGAGGCGGCGCGCGCGCGGGCCGACCATCAATACGTGTATGTGAACGGCCGCTATGTGCGCGACCGCCTCATCGCCCACGCCATGCGCGCGGCGTATGAAGACGTGCTGCACGGTGCGCGCCAGCCGGCGTATGTGCTGTTCATCGCGGTCGACCCGGCGCGGGTGGACGTGAACGTGCACCCGACCAAGATCGAAGTGCGCTTTCGTGATGGCCGCGAATTGCACCAGGCGGTGCAGCGCGCGGCCGAGAACGCGCTGGCACCGAACCACGCGGCGTTGGCACAGGGTTTCGCGCACGGCCTGGCGCAAGGCTTGAGCCTGGATCAGGCCGGTGGCGCCGCGCCGCCGCGGCTGCTTCGGCCGCTGGAAACGACTGCCTACCAAACCCGCTTGAGCCTGCCGCAAGTGGCGCAGCTCTATGCCGCCGAGCCGGCGCCGGCCTGGAACGTGGCGCCGCTGCTCTTGGGCAAACAAGCCGATGCGCAGGACAACGCACAAGACAGCGACCACCCCCTGGGCCGCGCCCTGGGGCAACTCGGCGGCGCTTATGTGCTGGCCGAAAACGCGCAGGGCCTGGTGATCATCGACATGCATGCGGCGCACGAGCGCGTGGTGTACGAACGCCTGAAGACCGCGCACCACGCACAGCGCTTGCAGGCTCAGCCCTTGTTGATCCCCTTCACCTTCAGTGCCACCGACGCCGAAGTGGCCCTGGCCCAAACCCACCAGGCCACGCTGCTTGAGTTGGGCTTGGATGTGGCGCCACTGGCGCAGCGCACCCTGGCCGTGCGCAGCCGCCCGGCAGCGCTGCCGGATGCCGACCTGGCCGAGCTGACGCGCTCGGTGCTGGCCGAACTGGGCGAAGTGGGGGCAGCCGGCGCCGTGCAGCGCGCGCGCGACGAACTGCTGGCCACCATGGCCTGCCACGGCGCGGTGCGTGCCAACCGCAGCTTGAGCCTGGCTGAGATGAACGCGCTGCTGCGCCAGATGGAAGCCACGCCGCGCAGCGACCAGTGCAACCACGGGCGGCCGACCTGGCGCCAGGTTTCCTTGAAAGAGCTCGACCAACTGTTCATGAGGGGGCGTTGAACATGGCGCGCAAGTTCCTGCTCAGCCTGCTGTTAGGCGCCACGCTGCTGGGCGGCAGCGGCTGCGCCACGCTCGACGACACCCAGGCGCGCTGGATCTTCCGCCCCTCGCGCGAGGCTTGGCGCGGCGGTGAAGGCATCACGCAGGGCATGCACGAGCACTGGATCGAATTCGCCTCGCAGGTCGATGCCGGCCAGGCGGTGAAGCTGCATGCGCTGTGGCTGCCGCAGGCGCGCAACGATGCCCCCGTGCTGCTGTTCCTGCACGGCGCGCGCTGGGATCTGCGTGGCAGCGCCACGCGCATGCGGCGCATGCACGACCTGGGCTTTGCGGTGTTGGGCATCGACTACCGCGGCTTCGGCCGCAGCAGCGGCGACGTGCCTTCCGAGCCGCGCGCCTATGAAGACGCGCGCCAGGCCTGGAACTGGCTGGCCGCGCAGCAACCGAACAAGCAACGCTACATCTTCGGCCATTCACTCGGCGGGGCCATCGCGGTGCAACTGGCGGCCAGCGTGGCCGACGAAGCCGGCCTGATGGTCGAAGGCACCTTCACCTCGGTGGCTGACGTGGTGGCCACCTACCGCTGGGGCTTTGCCGCATTGGGCATCCTGATCACGCAGCGCTTCGAGTCGATCAACCGCATTGCCGAGATCGGCTCGCCGCTGCTGGTGGTGCACGGCACGGCCGACACGGTGATCGCGCCCACACTCGGCGAGCGCTTGTACGCCCAGGCGCGCAGCCCCAAGCGGCTCGAAAAGGTCGAAGGCGGCACCCACCACAACACCAACGCCATGGGCATGGCGCAGTACCGCCGCGCCCTGGGCGAACTGTTTGGCCTCACCGGCCAAGCCCTCACCACAGCCAGCACCCGATGATCGACACCCCCACCCACCCCGAAGGCCAGCGCCTGTCCAAGGTGATGAGCGAACGCGGCCTGGCCTCGCGGCGCGAGGCCGATGAGTGGATCAGCGCCGGCTGGGTGCGCGTGGATGGCCGCATGGCCGTTCTGGGCCAACGGGTGCTGCCGGCGCAAGCCATCAGCATCGACCCCGCTGCCAAGCGCGAACAGGCCAAAGCCGTCACCGTGCTGTTGCACAAGCCCGTCGGCTATGTGAGCGGCCAGGCCGAAGACGGCCACGCGCCGGCGGTGACGCTGGTCACGCCCAACAACCGCTGGGCCGAGTGCGGCGCGCCGCGCAGCTTTCACCTCGGCCAGTTCCGTGGCCTGGCACCGGCCGGGCGGCTTGACATCGATTCAACCGGCCTGCTGGTGCTGACGCAAGACGGCCGCGTGGCCAAGCGGCTGGTGGGCGATAACTCGCCGGTGGAAAAGGAATACCTGGTTCGTGTCACGCATGACTTCGCTGACGGCGTGCCGGCGCAGGTGATCAGCACCTTGAAGCATGGCCTGGAACTCGACGGCAAGGCGCTCAAGCCGGCCAAGGTGAGCTGGGCCAATGAAGACCAGTTGCGCGTGGTGCTGAACGAAGGCCGCAAGCGCCAGATCCGCCGCATGTGCGAAGCCGTGGGGCTGAAGGTGGTGGGCCTGAAGCGCGTGCGCATCGGCCGCATCGCCCTGGGCAAATTGCCCGCTGGACAGTGGCGTTATCTGCGTGATGACGAATTTTTTTAAGTGAGTGCTGCGCAAGCACCGCGCGCGCTGTGCATCGCCGGGCCCACGGCCAGCGGCAAGAGCGCGCTGGCGCTGCAACTGGCGCAAGAAGTGGGCGGCGAAATCATCAGCGTTGATTCCGCCCAGGTCTACCGCGGCCTGGATGTGGGCACCGCCAAGCCCAGTGCCGCCGAGCGCGCCGCGGTGCCGCACCACCTCATCAACATCATCGAGCCCAGCGCCGCCTACTCAGCCGCGCAGTTCGCCCGCGCCGCGCGCGGCTTGATCGACGAGATTCAAGCGCGCGGCCGCGTGCCGCTGCTGGTGGGCGGCACCATGCTGTACTTCAAGGCCCTGCGCGACGGGTTGTCTGCCTTGCCGCAGGCCGATGTGGCAGTGCGGGCTCAGCTCGACGCGCAAGCGTGCGAACTGGGCTGGCCGGCCATGCATGCGCAACTGGCGTTGGTGGACCCCGCCACCGCCGCAAGGCTGGCGCCGAACGACGCCCAGCGCATCCAGCGCGCGCTGGAAGTCTTTGCCTTGAGCGGCCAACCCTTATCCGCCCTGCAAGGCCAGCCCACCACACCGCCGCTGCCACTGCCCATGCTGGCGCTGGAACCCGCCTCGCGTGCCTGGCTGCATGAGCGCATCGCGCAGCGCTTTGATGCCATGCTGCAAGCTGGCTTGGTTAATGAGGTGCGCCGCCTGCGCGCACGCGGTGACTTGAACGCGGCCATGCCAGCCATGCGCTGCGTGGGCTACCGCCAGGCCTGGGCGGCGCTGGACGCCGGCAACCTGGCGCCCTTGCGCGAAGCCGGCGTCGCCGCCACGCGGAAACTGGCCAAGCGCCAGCTCACCTGGCTGCGCAGCATGAGCCGCGTGAGCGTGGCCTGTGATGCGCCCGGCTTCATGCTGCAAGCACTGACCCGGGCCAAACTGCTGCTTGCACAGGACGCACGATGCTGCACGTGAACAACCTGGCCATGCACTTCGCCGGCGTGCCGGTGTTCGAAGGCGTGAACCTGGTGTTGCGGCGCGGCGAGTTCGTGGCCCTGCTGGGTGAGTCGGGCGTGGGCAAGTCGACCCTGCTGAACAACATTGCCGGCCTGGAGCCAGTGGCCACGGGCAGCATCAGTGTGGCCGGCATGGCGCTGGCCGGCCTGGACGACGCTGCGCTGGCCCGGCTGCGCCGCCAGCACCTGGGCTTTGTGTTCCAGGCTTTTCATGTGCTGCCGCATTTGAGCGTGGCCGAGAACGTGTCGCTGCCGCTGCGCCTGCTGCGCCGCCCGCACGAGGCACGGGTGAGCGCGGTGTTGCAGGCGCTGGGCCTGGGCGGGCTGGAAGCGCGCATGCCGGCGCAGCTTTCGGGCGGGCAGTTGCAGCGCGTGGCCATTGCGCGCGCGGTGGTGCATGAGCCGGGTTTGATCCTGGCCGACGAGCCCACCGGCAACCTCGACCCCGGCACCGCCTCGCGCGTGCTCGACGCCCTGCAAGCGCAGGTGCGCGCCACCGGCGCGGCCTGCCTGCTGGCCACGCATTCGCTGGCCGCGGCGAGCCGGGCCGACCGCGTGCTGCGCCTCACCCCGCAAGGCGTGGTGGCCGAAGCGCTTTGAATCATGTCAAGCGTTAGTTTGACCCTGCTGCCGCTGCTCAGCCGGCGCGAATGGGCGCATCACCCCTGGCGCCACCTGATGGCGGTGCTGGCGGTGGCGCTGGGCGTGGCGTTGGCGTGGTCGGTGCATGTGGTCAACGCCTCGGCTCTGGCCGAGTTTTCAGCCGCCATGGCGCAGGCCCAGGGCCAGGCCGATGTGCAACTGCGCGCACCGGGCGGCGCGCTGGACGACGCTTTGTACGAGCGCGTGGCCGTGCTGCCGCAGGCGCTGGCGGCCAGCCCGGTGCTGGAAGTGGCCACGCACGCGCTGAGCATCGACCAGCGCCGCGTGCCCTTGAAGCTGCTCGGCCTGGACGCCCTGCAACTGCCCGCGCTGGCGCCGGCCTTGATGCCCCAAGCTGCCGCGTCAGCGCCGCTGCGCGCGCTGTTCGACCCCGCGCTCGTGTACGCCAACGCAGCCGCGCTGCAAGCCCTGGGCCCGGGCCTGCAACCGGGCGCCGAGCTGCGCCTGCAAAGCGGCCCGCGGTGGTTGAGCCTGCGCCTGGGCGGCCGCGTGGCCGCCGGCGGGCCGCCGCTGTTGGTGATGGACATTGCCGCGGCGCAGGCTGCATTTGGCTTGAACGGAACGTTAACCCGCATCGACTTGCGCCTGACCCCGGGCAGCGATCTGGCGGCCCTGCTGCGCCAAGCCCAGGCGCCAGCCAACGTTCAAGCCGCCGCGCCCGACGCAGCGCAAGCGCGCGGCGAGCAACTGACCCGCGCCTACCGCGTCAACCTCAGCGTGCTGGCGCTGGTGGCGCTGCTGGTGGGCGGCTTTTTGGTGTATTCCGTGCTGGCCCTGTCGGTGGCGCAACGCCAGGGCGAACTGGCCTTGCTGGGCGTGCTGGGCCTGGGCGCACGCCAGCGCCGCACCCTGGTGCTGGTGGAAGCCGCTTTGCTCGGTGCGGTGGGTGCCTTGCTCGGCCTGGCGCTGGGCCTGGCATTGGCTTGGGCGGCGCTGCGCTGGCTGGCCGGCGACCTGGGCAGCGGCGCTTTCGCCGGCCTGGCGCCCAGCATGCAGTGGCACGCCGGGCCGGCGCTGGGCTACTTCGCCCTGGGCCTGGCCGCCGCGCTGCTGGGCGCCTGGGTGCCGGCACGCAGCGCCGAGCGCCTGGCACCGGCGCGCGCGCTCAAGGGTTTGGCCGGCAGCACAGCGGCCCGGGCACGCACCGGCCCGGCGCTGGCTCTGCTGGGCGTGGGCGCGGCCCTGGCCCTGGTGCCACCCATCGCCGGCTTGCCGCTGGCCGCCTACGCCGCGGTGGCCGCCTTGCTGATGGGCGGCGTGGCCTTGGTGCCGGTGCTGGTGCAAGCGCTGTTGGCGGCCGCACCCAAACCCAAAGGGGCGCTGGTCTTGCTGGCCTTGCAGCGCGCACGCCAGCAGCGCCACACCGCCACCGCGGTGGTGGCCGGGGTGGTGGCCAGCCTGGCGCTTTCAGTGGCGCTGACGGTGATGGTGGCCAGCTTTCGCCAGGCGGTGGCCGACTGGCTCGGCCAGGTGCTGCCGGCTGATCTGTATGCCCGCACCACGCTGAGCAGCGCCGGCGCCGAGCAGGCCTGGCTGGACGCTGCGTTTGCCCAGCAAGCGGCTTTGGTGCCAGGCGTGCTGCGGGTGCAGCCGGCACGCCTGCGCAGCGTGCAGTTAGATGCCGGCAGCCCGGGATTGAGCCTGATCGCGCGCGAGCTGGACGACCCGGCGCGCCAACTGCCGCTGGTGGCCGAGCCGTTGGCGCCGGCCGCGGGAGAAGTCGGCATCTACCTCAGCGAAGCCGCGGTGGCGCTGCACGGCGCGCAGCCCGGTGCGCTGCTGGCCTTGCCCCTGGGCGGCGTAACGGTGAACGCCCGCGTGCTCGGCGTGTGGCGCGACTACGCCCGCCAGCACGGCAGCGTCGCCATCGACCTGGCCAGCTACCGCGCGCTCACCGGCGACACCCGCATCAACGAACTCGCGCTGTGGCTGGCCCCGGGCACAGACCCCGCCGCGGTGCAACAGGCGTTGCTGGCCGCGGCAGGCGGGCCGTGGCTGGATTTCGCCACGCCAGCGCAATTGCGGGTGCTGTCGATGCGGCTGTTCGACCGCAGCTTTGCCGTCACCTACTACCTGCAAGCGGTGGCCTTAGGGCTTGGCCTGGTGGGCGTGGCGGCCAGCTTGTCTGCACAAGTGCTGGCACGGCGCAAGGAATTCGGCCTGCTGGCGCACCTCGGCCTCACCCGCGGCCAGGTGCTGGCGGTGGTGTGCGGCGAGCTGGCCGCGTGGCTGGCCGCCGGCGCCCTGTGCGGCGTGCTGTTAGGGCTGTTGATCAGCCTGGTGTTGGTGGGTGTGGTGAACCCGCAAAGCTTTCACTGGACGATGGACATGAGCGTGCCCTGGGCGCGCCTGGCGTTGCTGGCCGGCGCCACCTGGCTGGCCGGCCTGGCCACGGCCGCGTTCAGCGCGCGTGGCGCCGCGGCCCTGCCCGCGCTGCGCGCCGTGAGGCAGGATTGGTAGCCCGGAAATTTCGCCAGGGCGACGCCCGCAGCGCCCTGTGCGGGGATGCATGCACGCGCGATGGGAGGAGTCCAAGGCCTGGTGGCCTTGGCGACGAGCAGCGTGCGGGCAGGCGCCCCGCACAGGGATGCTGCGGGCGTTGAGCTGTTTTGCGCAAAACCAATTTGAATGTGGACAACGCGCATGCTGTTGCCTCGTGATGAACCCGCAAAACAGCGGCCCTGGTGAAATATCCGGGCTAAGCCGCCGCGCCTGGCTGCACGCGGCGCTGCCGGCCTGGCTGTGCAGCGCCCAGGCCACTACCAGCCACGCCGCCAGCGTGCAGCGCGGCGCGGCGTTGCAATTCCCGCGCGACCACGGTGCCCACCTGGGCGCGCGCATCGAGTGGTGGTACTTCACGGGCTGCTTGCTCAAGCCTGGCGGCGAGCCCAGCCATGGTTTTCAGCTCACTTTTTTTCGCCATGCCACCGGGCTGGCTGAAGATCTTTCTGGCCGTTTTGCGCCGCGCCAACTGCTGCTGGCGCACACGGCGCTGACTGACCTGAGCGCCGCGCCCACTGGCCATCACCGCCACGCCAGCCGCGCCGCACGCTGGACGGGCGTGGCGCATGCGCCCTTGGCCGCGGCGGCCACGCACGACACGCGCGTGCACCTGGGCAACTGGTTGCTACAACGGCGTGATGGCACACCGAGTGTGTATGAGACGTCGTTCAGCGTGGCCGATGTGCAACTCACCCTGAGCGCCAGCGCCACCCAGGCGCCGCTGCTGCAAGGCGCTGCGGGCTGGTCGCAAAAGGGCCCCGACCCGTTTGCTGCCAGCCAATATGTGAGCGAGCCGCAATTGCGTCTGAGCGGCCACCTGCAGCGCGCGGGCCAGCGCCTGAGCGTGCAAGGCCTGGGTTGGCTGGACCATGAATGGAGCGACGAACTCGTGCCCGCCGGCGCCGTGGGCTGGGACTGGATCGGCATCAATTTGCTCGACGGCAGCGCGCTCACCGCGTTCCGGCTGCGCCGCGCTGATGGCAGCGCGCTGTGGGCTGGCGGCAGCCATCGCACCGCGGCGGGTGCCACGCAGAACTTTGCCTCCGGCGCGGTGCGTTTCGATGCCGGCCGGCGCTGGCGCAGCCCGCGCTCGAACGCCAGCTACCCGCTGCAGTGGCAAATTCACACCCCGGCCGGCGCCTGGCAACTGCGCGCCCTGGCCGACGACCAGGAAATGGACGGCCGCACCAGCCTGGTGGGCGCCTACTGGGAAGGGTTGAGCGAGCTGCTCGATGCCCAGGGCCGGCGCGCCGGCCTGGGCTATCTGGAAATGACCGGCTACGCTGCGCCGCTGGCCCTGCCGTAGTACTGCGGCGCAGAGGTTTGGGTACAGATGAAAGCGATGGATTCGTTCGTCAGGCTAGGCGCAAACCACAGCCATAGCCTTTGCTATGGCGCGGATTTGCAACGACGCATGGCGGACGAAGACGCGGTTTCATGTATCGAAACTTCTGGGCCGCAGTAGGTGGTCAGTTAGCGCGCCTTGCCACGCGGCGTGCTGCGCGGCGCGCCGCCCAGGCGCTGCGGCACGGCGCGCGGCTGCAAGGGCGCCGAGCGCACGCAGTTGCGGCCTGCCGCGCGCGCCTCTGCCAGCGCTGCGGTGGTGTCTTGCATCAGCGCTTCAAGCGAGATGTGCATCACGCCCACCGACGCCACGCCGATGCTCACGGTGGAGGCCACGCCGGCATCGAACCAGCGCAGCACATTGGCCGCCACTTGTTCACGGATGCGTTCGGCCACATCCAGCGCGCCCAATGAATCGGTGTTGGGCAGGAACAAGGCGAACTGCTGGTCGCTGTGCCGGGCCAGCAGGTCGCTGGCGCGCAGCGACAGTGCGGCGATGCCGGCAATCTGGCGCAGCAAGGCTTCGGTGCATTCGGTGCCGTGCAACTCTTGCACGCGGGCGAAGTGGTCGGTGTCGAGCAACAGCAGCGCGCCGTCTTGGCCATAGCGCCGGCAACGCGACCATTCACGTTCGGCCGCGGCCATGAAGTGGCGCCGGCTGAGCATGCCGGTGGCGGCGTCGCTGCCCGCATTCAAGGCCTGTGCCGCGCGCGCCGCATTCAAGTGGCCGAGCAGGTGCAACACCAGGCCGGCCAGCACCAGCGCCACGGCGGCGGTGCACGAGGCCACCAGGCGCAACACATCTGCGCCCCACGGGCCGCCGTGCAACCACACTCCCACCGCGGCCAGCGTGGCGCCAGCGCCGGTGGCCAGCGCCACCAGCACGGCCAACAGGCCAGTCGCACCCAAACGGCGCAGGCCCAGATTGAGGCCACGCAATAGCGTTGACTCGGGTGTTTGTTCAGGCATGAAGCGTTTTGGCGTGGGCTTGGGCCATTCGACCACAAAGCGGTGGCTTGAGGTTGCCCGGGTGTATCGGCCTGTGACTTATGAGTGCCCCAAGGCCGGCCAAAGCCAGCCGCCCCCCGCGGGGAGCAAGCAAAGTGGCAAAGCCACATTTGCTTGTGAGCGTGCCCCGCGCCACGGCAAGCGGCGTTCCCGCTCCCAGGCAGGCCACACAAGCCCGCCCCGTAGACTTCCCCCATGCCCCAAACCCCTGACCGCGCCAAGAGCGCCACGCCGCGCTCGCTGTCCGGGCTGCTGCCGTTTTTGCGACCCTACCTCGGGCGCATCATGCTGGCGGTGGTGTTTCTGGTTGGCGCCGCCGCGGCCACGCTGATGGTGCCGGTGGCGCTGAAGTCGTTGATCGACGCCGGCCTGGTGGCCGCCGAGCCCGGCCAGCGCGTGATGGCGCTGCGCGAGCACTTCGTGGCGCTGTTCGGCGTCGGCGCGGCGCTGGGCACCTTCTCGGCGCTGCGCTTTTACATGGTGAGCTGGCTGGGCGAGCGCGTCACGGCCGACTTGCGCAGCGCCGTGTACGCCCATGTGCTGCGCCAGAGCCCCGAATTCTTTGAAACCACGGCCACCGGCGAAGTGCTGTCGCGCCTGACCACCGACACCACCTTGGTGCAAACCGTGGTCGGCTCCTCATTGAGCATGGGCCTGCGCAATGTGGTGATGGGTATCGGCGCCCTGGGCATGCTGGTCGTCACCAACCCGTATGTGATGACGCAGGTGCTGGGCATCCTGGTGCTGGTGGTGTTGCCCAGCCTGTACTTCGGCCGGCGCGTGCGCAAGCTCAGCCGCGCCAGCCAGGACCGCGTGGCCGACACCAGCGCCATCGCTGCCGAGGTGCTCAACGCCATGCCGGTGGTGCAGAGCTATGTCCAGGAAGACCGCGAGGCGCAGCGTTTTGCCGTAGCCAGCGAGGCCGCGTTCGACGTGGCGCGCAAGCGCACGCGGGTGCGCGCGCTGCTGGTGGCGTTCATCATCACCGCCACCTTTGGCGCGCTGTTGTGGGGCCTGTACCAGGGCACGCAGGCCGTATTGCGCGGCCAGATCAGCGCCGGCCACCTGGGCCAGACGGTGGTGTTCGTGATGATCCTGGTGGGCAGCGTGGCCGTGCTGTCGGAGGTGTATGGCGACTTGCTGCGCGCCGCCGGCGCCACCGAGCGGCTGATGGAACTGCTGGCCAGCGTGTCGCCGGTGGTCGATGCGGCAACACCGCGGCCCTTGGCTGCTGCAAAAGGCGGCTCAACCGTGGTGCTGGAAGACGTCACCTTCCACTACCCCTCGCGCCCGGCGCAGGCGGCCTTGCGCAGCGTGTCTTTCAGCGTGGCGCCCGGCGAGACGGTGGCCCTGGTCGGCCCCAGCGGCGCGGGCAAGAGCACGGTGTTGCAACTGCTGCTGCGCTACTACGACGTGAATGCCGGCACGGTGCGGCTCGATGGCCTGGCCCTGCCTGATCTGGCCCTGGCCGATTTGCGCGCGCGCATCGGCATCGTGCCGCAAGACAGCACGGTGTTTTCCACCAGCGCGCTGGAAAACATCCGCTACGGCCGGCCCGCGGCGAGCGACGACGAGGTGATCGCCGCAGCCAAGGCCGCCTACGCGCACGACTTCATCAGCGCCCTGCCCGAGGGTTACGCCACATTCCTGGGCGAACGCGGCGTGCGCCTTTCAGGTGGCCAGCGCCAGCGCATCAGCATTGCGCGCGCGATGCTGAAGAACCCGCCGCTGCTGCTGCTCGATGAAGCCACCAGCGCGCTCGACGCCGAGAGCGAACGCATGGTGCAGGCTGCGCTCGAAGCGGCGATGAGCGGGCGCACCACCATCGTGGTGGCGCACCGGCTGGCCACGGTGCTGCGGGCCGACCGCATCATCGTGCTGGAGGCCGGGCGCATCGTCGACATGGGCAGCCACGCCGAACTGGTGGCCCGCGGTGGCCTGTATGCACGCCTGGCGGCCATGCAATTTGAACAGGCATAATTTATGCGCATATTTCATGGGGATCAGCATGCGCCAATTTCGTGAGTCCGCCAAACGGCCGATCAACCTGTCGCTCAATGCCGAAGTGCTGGACACCGCCAAGTCCATGGGCATGAATGTGTCGGCCACCGTCGATGCCTTGCTCACGGCTGAAGTCACCCGCCTCTACTGGGAGCGCTGGAACGATGACAACAAGGAAGCCATTGCGCATTACAACGCGCGCATCGAACGCGAAGGCTTGCCGCTGGCGCGCTACCGCACGTTCATGAAGGGTGGCTGATGGCGCGCTTCGATGTCTACGCCAACCCGCAGCGCAGCGAGCGGCGCGTCACCCCGTACTTCCTGGACGTGCAGAACAACTACATCGACCACGTGGCCACCCGGGTGGTGATCCCGCTGCGCAAGGAAGCCCTGTTCGGGCCGCGCGCCAAGCACATCAACCCGCTGCTTCAAATTGGCGAGGTGGCCTGTGTGCTCGACACCAGCACTCTGGGCGCGGTGCCCTTGAGTGTGTTGAGCAGCCCGGTGGCCCACCTGTCGAAAGACCGCGAGCTGGTGCAAGCCGCCCTGGACACCCTCTTCGGAGCTTATTGAAGTGGAAACGAACCCCCGCCCGGCCCGCAGCCAGTACGAAGACTTCATGCGCCATGTCTACACGAACGGCGTGGCCAAGACCGACCGCACCGGCACCGGCACGCGCAGCGTGTTCGGCCACCAGATGCGTTTTGACTTGAGCGAAGGCTTCCCGCTGGTCACCACCAAGAAGGTGCACCTGAAGTCCATCATCCTCGAATTGCTGTGGTTCCTGCGTGGCGACTCCAATGCGCGCTGGCTGCAAGAACGCGGTGTGACGATCTGGAACGAATGGGCCGCGCCCGATGGCGAACTCGGCCCGGTGTACGGCGTGCAGTGGCGCAGTTGGCCCACGCCGGGCGGCGGCCACATCGACCAGATCACCGAGGTGATGAACCTGCTCAAGGCCAACCCCGAATCACGCCGCCTGATCGTGAGCGCCTGGAACGTGGCCGAACTGCCCAAGATGGCGCTGGCGCCGTGCCACGCGCTGTTCCAGTTCTATGTCGCACCGGGTGGCTCGCCTTCGGCGCGGGGAAAACTTTCCTGCCAGCTCTACCAGCGCAGCGCCGACATCTTTCTGGGCGTGCCGTTCAACATTGCCAGCTACGCACTGCTCACGCACATGGTGGCGCAGCAATGCAACCTGGATGTCGGCGACTTCATCTGGACCGGTGGCGACTGCCACGTCTACAACGACCACCTGCCCCAGTGCGAACTGCAGCTCGCGCGCGCGCCACTGCCCTACCCGGTGCTCCACATCAAACGCCACCCGGCCAGCCTGTTCGACTACGCCTACGAAGACTTCGCCGTGCTGGGCTATGAAGCCCACCCGCACATTGCGGGCAAGGTCAGCAAATAGGGGCACGCCGGGCCGTGCCAGCCGCGAGACGCGGCTGGTCTTCGGCAGGCGTGAAGTCGTCCTCAGGACGGCTTCACGTCCGGCCTCAGTCCGCAGGGACTGTTTGTGTCCGGCCTCAGTTCAAGCGGCTTGCACCATACTGCGCGCCAGCACCGTGTTGATGGTGTGGTTCAAAACCGCTGGGTCGATAGGTTTGGAGACATAGTCGTCCATGCCGGCGCGCACATACTCATCGCGGTCAGCCAGCATCGCGTTGGCCGTCACGGCCACGATCGGAATCTGCGCCACGGCACCGGGCAGTGCGCGGATGGCCAGCGTGGCCTGCGGGCCATCCATTTCGGGCATCTGCACATCCATCAGCACCAAGTCATAGTGCACGCGCTGCACCTGCGCCACGGCCTGGCGACCATCACCCACGATGTCGCAGGCGTGACCCATCTTTTCGAGCAAGGCCTGGATCAGGATCTGGTTGACGGCGTCGTCCTCGGCCACCAGGATGTTCAGCCGCGGCGCGGCGTTCGGGCCGGCCGGCGCGCTGCGCAGGGCCTCGACGCGCGCCCCGGCCAGGCTCACCGGCAAGGCCAGCGAGACCGTGAACGTGCTGCCCTGCCCCAGCGTGCTGCGCACGCTGATTTGCCCGCCCATCAGGGTGATGATCTCGCGGCAAATGGCCAAGCCCAAGCCGCTGCCGCCATAGCGGCGCGAACTGCTGTTGTCGGCCTGGGTGAAGCGTTCGAACAGGCTGGGCAAGGCAGCGGCCGGGATGCCGATGCCGCTGTCCTGCACACTCAGCTCCAGGCCCACTCGGCCATCGGGCAACCGCTGATGCGCCAGGTGCAGCTCGACCTGGCCACGCTCGGTGAACTTCAGCGCATTGCCCACCAGATTGATCAAGACCTGGCGCAAGCGGTCGACGTCGCCCAGCAGCCACGGCGGCGGCGCCAGAGCCGGCTCGGGTGTGCAGCGCACGTTGAGTTCAAGCCCGCGTGCGGTGGCCCGCGTGCCCAGCATGCCGATCACATCCTGCACCGCCTGCCATGGTGAAAAAGGCGCTTGACGCAGGCTCATGCAACCGGCCTCGACCTTGGACAGGTCGAGGATGTCGTTGATCAAGCTCAGCAGGCTGCGCCCCGAGCTTTGAATCAACTCGGCGTACTTGCGCTGCTCGGCGTCGAGCCGGGTGTCGAGGATCAAGCCGTTCAGCCCCAGCACGGCGTTCAAGGGCGTGCGAATCTCGTGGCTCATGGCAGCCAGGAAACGCGACTTGGCATCGTTGGCTGCCTCGGCAGCCTGCAAGGCCAGCTGCAGGCGGCGTTCGCCCGCTGTGATGTCGCGGTACACGCTGACGATGCCGCCTTCGGGTGTGGTTCGTTCGACCGAATGCACCACCATGCCGTTGGCCAAGGCTTGTTCGTGTACACCGCTGTCGCCACGGCGGCGCGAGCGGCGGGTCTGCTTCCAGGCCTCACGCTGCGTCTCACTGGCGTGGGGCAACACGTGGGCCGCGGCGGCGTCGACGAAGCGCTCGAACGGCACGCCCACGGCCACCACGTCGCGCAGCCAGGGGAACAGTTCGAGGTAGCGCGCATTCCAGGCCAGCACACAGTCTTGCGCGTCGCACAACAGCAGGCCGTCTGACATCGACCCCAGGGCCTGTTCCAGCGAGGCCTTGGACTGCGCCATCTGCGCGCGCGCGGCGCGCAGGCTGCGCGCGTGCCACAGCGCAAAGCAGCCCACGGCCACGATCAGCACGATGAAGCCACCGGCCACGGCCAGGGTGACATTGCGTGCGCTGCGCCAACGCGCCAAGGCGTCGTGCAGCGGCAGGCTGGCGCTGACCTGCATGTTGCGGTACAGCGTCGGCCGCGCCGCCAGCAAGGAGTCGACCCCACCCAGGCGGGCCGGGTCTTCGAACACCTTGCCCGACAACTGCACGGCGCTCAGCGGCTTGATCAGGCTGCCCAATGCGCGCTCGTTGGCCGGAACGATGGCCAGCAACAGGCCATCGTCACGCGCGAACTTCACCACCAGGCCTTTGATCGCAGCGCCCTGGGCAATGATGTCGGCCAACAACTGCAGCTGCACTTCGGCCACCGCCACCAAGGCCTGGCCTTGCAAGCGCACGCTACGGGCAAAGTACAAGGAACGCTCGCCGGTCATGAAGTTGTTGACCGGTGCACTCACCAACAGCGTGGGCGCGGCCTCGGCCAGCACACTGGGCAAGAAGCCCTCGGGCAGCGTCAGGCCCAGGCGCAGGGTGTTGGCGTCGGCAGCGGCAACCACTTGGCCCTGCGGGGTCAGCAGCACCACGTCGCGCAACAGCATGTCGCGTTGCTGCACGCCGCGCAGCAAACGCTGGGCACGCACGTTGTGCAACGCCAGCGCGCCGCTTTGGGCGTCGTCAAGCAGCTGCGGCAAACCGGCCAGCATCAAGTCAATGCCCAGCAAGTTGCGGTTCAGTGCGGCCTCGGCGCCGCTGACGAAGTGCTCGGTGAGCCGGGCATGTTCGGCCAACTCTTGCTGGCGCGAGCCGGCAAGCATGGCTGCGCCGGTGGCCAACACGGCCGCCACGAACACGAACACGGCGAAATGAATCGTGCTGTCCAGCCGCAGGCGTTTGAACATCAGGTTGACGCTCAGGCGCGTGTGTTCAATGCGCAGGTTCAGGGCGTGCCGTCAGCGCTGGGTTCAGCGCGCGGTGGCGGTGATGCCCAGCGCCGTACCGATCGTCTGGTTCCAGACCTGCGCGCACGGCGTGCCGCAGCGCTGCACCCAGCGCGCCAGCACTGTGGCGGCGAAGATCTCGCGCCGGCGCGCTTCGTCTGCAGCGCTGGCGCGGACCTCCTTCATGCTGCCCTTGCGCGTGCCGTTGCAAGCGGGCGCACCAATGTTGCAGCTCACGCCCTGGCCGGTGTCGCGGTCGGCCATGTCCCAGATCTGCCGCTCCAGCTTGCCGATCTCGGGCTTGAGCATGTTGCGCTGCGCTGGCGTCAGCGCTTGCCAGGCGGCGCTGTTGGCACCGAAGATCGACAGCCCCCAGTTCACCGGCATCGAGTGGATATGCGTGGTCACTTCATGCAAGCCGATGGTGTTGCCCGACATGGTGCCGGTGATCACGCAGTCGATGTTGCCGCTTTGCACGTTGGCCAAAATCTCCGCGAAGCCCGTGCGCACCGGCGTGCCGCCCAGGGCTTCAACCAAGTCGGACTGCGAGGCGCTGGAGGTGCGCACGCGCCGCCCGGCCAGGTCAGCCAGGCCGTTGATGGGCTTGTTGCAGAAGGTCACCTGCGCCGGATAGCTGTACACGGCCAGCAGCTCGATGCCGTATTGCTCGTGCAGCGTCTTTTCCAGGAACGGCCGGTACGCCGCCACGGCACGGCGCAAGCTGCCCATGTCGGGGCTCAGCCCGGCCAGATCGGGCGCGCTGAGCACCAGGTCTTGTGGCGCCGCCAGGCTGAGCAGCGCCGTGCCGAACGGCACCACGCCCTGCTGCATCAGGCGCAGCATTTCAGGCGGCTTGATGCCGGCACGGTCGAACGGCACGATCTCGGCTGACAACTGGCCCGCGCTCAAGCGTTGCAGCTCGCGCACCCAGAACGGCTCTTCGAACTGGGTGTACTGGTTCACCCCGGCCAGGCCGCCCACCACGCGCAAGTGCGCCTTGGCGGCGGCGTCGCGCGCCTGGGTGGCGGGCACCGCCGTGGCCAGGCAACAGGCCACCAGCACAGGGGTGAGTGAAGCAAGGAACGACTTGAATGTGAGCATGGCCATCAACTCCGAAGTGACCCGTCAGCTTGCGACGCAACTGCATGCACGCCAACGTGCTCTGGGCATGTGGGCGTATCGGCACAATGTTGCGAACTCTTGAGCCACGCCACCGTGGCCCTGTGCCATGCCCGACACCCCCACCGTGTGCCTGATTGCAGCCCTGGCGCGCAACCGCGTCATCGGCGCGGGCCTGGCCCTGCCCTGGCATCTGCCGCAAGACATGGCGCACTTCCGCCGCGCCACGGCGGGCCATGCCGTGCTGATGGGGCGCAAGACCTGGGAGTCCTTGCCCACCAAGTTCCGCCCGCTGCCCGGGCGGCGCAACATCGTGCTGACCCGCCGCACCGACTACCAGGCCGCCGGCGCCGAAGTGGCCCCCTCGCTGGCTGCCGCCTTGATGCGCCTGAACGATGCCGACAAGGTGTTCGTTATCGGCGGCGCCGAGGTCTATGCGCAAGCGCTGCCGCTGGCCGATGAGCTGCTGCTCACCGAAATCGACCGCGACTTTCACGGCGACGTCACCTTTCCCGCGTTGCCCACCGGTTGGGTGGAAGTGCAGCGCGAAAGCCACCAGGCCGACGCGCCGAACGACTTCGCCTTCGCGTTCGTGACCTATCAAAAGGCAAGTTAAGCAGAGCTTAGGCAGTGCCGCCCTTGCATGGCCCTGCCGCCCACACCAGCAAAGGCTCGTCATGATCAAGCTGCTCACCTGCCCTGGCGCCGCGCGCACCGCCCTCATCGCCCTGGCCTTGGCCTGCGCCGTCGGGGCGGCACCGGGCGCGGGTGACGCTGCCAGCGCACCCGGCTTGCGCGTGCGCGACTTCGGCGGCGACCACTTCGTGCTGGGCGGCTCGCCGCGCATCGAGCAACCAGTGGGCGGCGACCTGTTCGTGGCCGGCGGCAACGTGGACGTTGATGCCCCGGTGGGCGGCGACGCCGTGGTGGTGGGCGGCAACCTGCGCCTGGCCGGCGCGGTGTGGCGCAATGTCTACGCCGCGGGCGGGCGGGTGGTCGTTGAAGCCCCGGCCGGCCACAACCTGCGTTTGGCAGGCGGCCAGATCGAACTGCGCCCCAAGGCCACCGTTGCCGGCAACCTGAGCGTCTTTGGCGGCCAGATCAGCTTGCGCTCGGCCGTCAAGGGCAGCGTGCAGGCCGGCGGCGGGCGGGTGCTCATCGACGCACCGATCGATGGCGACGTGCTCGTCGGCGCCGGGCAACTTGAGTTGGGCCCCAACGCGCGCATCAGCGGCAAGCTCAGCTATCGCAGTGGCAACACGCTGATCCGCGACCCCGCCGCGCAAGTGGCCGGTGCGGTGGAGCAGATGACGCCGCCGCTGGGCGCCTCGGCCCCCGTGCCCAAGCGTGAACGCCACATGGAGCGCGGCGGCCATGCAAGCTATGCCCTGGGCGGCGGCAGCGTGGTGTGGGCCCTGGGCCTGATGCTGCTGGCCGCGGTGCTGGTGGCTGTGCTGCCCGCCACGGCGCTGCGCGTGGCGGCCACCTGGCGCAGCCGTTTCGGCGCCAGCCTGCTGTGGGGCCTGATCGTGCTGGTGTGCTGGCCCGTGGGCGCGCTGCTGCTGCTCATCACGCTGGTCGGCGCGCCGCTGGCGCTGGTGGCGATATTGCTGTACCCGGTGTTGCTCTTGCTGGGGTACGTGAGCAGCGGCATGGCGATGGGGCAGTTGGCGTTGCAGCGCTTCAAACCCGACGCGGCCGCACAGCCCGGCTGGCGCATCGGCTGCGCCGCGCTCGGCTCGCTGGCCTTGGCGGCACTGGGCTGGGTGCCGCTGCTGGGCATGCTGGTGGCGCTGCTGGCAGTGTTGGCCGGGTTGGGGGCAATGGCCTTGCAGTTTCAGCGTGGCGAGCGCGCCCATGCGTTGAACTGAATCTCACCAACTAAAACGCCCGCAGGCGCGGGCGTTTTCAGTGGAGGAGAGGGAGGGATTCGGTCACGTCTCGCGACCCCGGCCGGGCTTGCAGGCCCGGCCTTTCGAATCCCGAACGCACGCTCGCGCGTGCTCCCCTCTCCCCCAACAAAAACGCCCGCAGGCGCGGGCGTTTTCATTGGAGGAGAGGGAGGGATTCGAACCCTCGGAACCTTGCGGTTCGCCTGATTTCGAGTCAGGTACATTCGACCACTCTGCCACCTCTCCAGGTGTTTGATTGCGCAGGTCGAGCGCTTGCGAAGGGCGCGATTCTATCGGATCAAACTCGCAGTTCCTCGGCACCACCCATGTACGAACGCAGCGCCGCGGGCACCTCGATGCTGCCATCGGCGCGCTGGTGGTTCTCAAGCACCGCAACCAGCGCGCGGCCCACCGCCAGGCCAGAGCCATTCAAGGTGTGTACCAGCTCGGTCTTGCCCTGCGCATTGCGATAACGCGCCTGCATGCGCCGGGCCTGGAAGGCTTCGCAGTTGCTCACCGAACTGATTTCGCGGTAGGCGGTCTGGCCCGGCAGCCACACCTCCAGGTCATACGTCTTGGTGCTGCCAAAACCCAAGTCGCCCGCGCACAGCGTGACCACGCGATACGGCAGCGCCAACTTTTGCAGGATGGCCTCGGCGTGGCCCAACATTTCTTCCAGCGCGGCGTAGCTGTGCTCGGGCTGCACGATCTGCACCATCTCGACCTTGTCGAACTGATGCTGGCGAATCATGCCGCGGGTGTCGCGCCCGGCGCTGCCGGCTTCAGAGCGGAAGCACGGGCTGTGAGCGGTGAGTTTGATCGGCAACGCGCTGTATTCAAGAATTTGCCCGCGCACGCTGTTGGTGAGCGAAATCTCGCTGGTCGAAATAAGGTACTGCTCGGGCTGCGTTTCATCACCGCCACGCAGCACCCAGAACATGTCGTCCTTGAACTTGGGCAACTGGCCCGTGCCTTCGAGCACCTCGCGGTTCACGATGTACGGCGTGTAGCACTCGGTGTAGCCGTGCTCGGTGGTCTGCACGTCCAGCATGAACTGCGCCAGCGCGCGGTGCAGCCGCGCCACCGGGCCGCGCAGGAAGCTGAAGCGCGCGCCGCTCAGGCGCGCGCCGGTGTCGAAGTCCAGGCCCAGCGGCGCGCCCAGGTCGACATGATCCTTCGGCGTGAAACCGAATTCGCGCGGCGTGCCCCAGCGTTTCAGTTCCACGTTGGCGGATTCATCGCTGCCCAGCGGCACGCTGTCATGTGGCAGGTTGGGCAGGCCCATCAGCATGTCGTCAAGTTGCGCCTGGATGGCCTGCAAGCGCTGGGCGCCGCTTTGCAACTCGTCGGCAATCTGGCTCACCTGATTCATCAAGTCAGCCGTGTCTTCGCCTTTGCCTTTACGTTGGCCGATCTGCTTGCTTGTTGCGTTGCGCTGCGCTTGCAGCGTCTCGGTGCGCATCTGCACGGCCTTGCGTTCGGCCTCGAGTGCGGCGTACAGCTCCACGTCGAAAAAGGGTTGCGGGTTCTTGCGGGTTTGCAGGCGGGCGACGACCTGGGCCAAGTCGCGGCGCAGCAAGCTGATGTCGAGCATGGCTAGCCTTCAGTAAGTTATTTCAAACGTTGATGTGGCGCACGCAGCGCGGCGCGAAGCCAAACCGGCTGCGCTTCAGGATCGGCCCGCCGCCAGCATGCTCTTGTCGCCCAGGCCCAGCGGCAACGGGAAGTGGGTGTGCTCCTTCACGCCGTCCATGCTGCGCACGCTCACCGCGCCGAGTTCGCGCAGCCGCTCGATCACCTGGCGCACCAGGATGTCGGGCGCCGAGGCGCCGGCCGTGAGGCCCACGCAGCGCTTGCCTTCGAACCATTCGGCCTTCAGGTCGGCCGCGGTGTCGACCATGTAGCCCGGCGTGCCCAGGCGTTGCGCCACTTCGCGCAAGCGGTTGCTGTTGCTGCTGCTGGGGCTGCCCACCACCACCACCACATCGACCAGCGGTGTGAGCAGCTTCACCGCGTCTTGCCGGTTCTGCGTGGCGTAGCAAATGTCTTGCATCTTCGGTTCACGCACATGCGGGAAGCGCGCCTTCACCGCGGCCAAGATCTCGGCCGCGTCGTCCACGCTCAGCGTGGTTTGCGTCACCACCGCCAGGCGCTCGCCGCGCGGTTGCGCGTGGGCCACGCCGGCCACGTCTTCCACCAGGTAGATGCCTTCGCTCAACTGCCCCATGGTGCCTTCCACCTCGGGGTGGCCCTTGTGGCCGATCATGATGAACTCATAGCCTTCGCGCGCCAGCTTGGCCACTTCAACATGCACCTTGGTCACCAGCGGGCAGGTGGCATCGAAGACCTGGAAGCCGCGCGCATCGGCCTCGTCGCGCACCGCCTTGCTCACGCCGTGGGCGCTGAACACCAGCGTGGCGCCGGGCGGCACGTCGGCCAGGTCTTCGATGAAGATCGCGCCCTTGGCTTTCAGATCAGCCACCACGTAGGTGTTGTGCACGATCTCGTGGCGCACGTAGATCGGCGCGCCGAAAATTTTCAGCGCGCGCTCGACGATTTCAATGGCACGGTCAACGCCGGCGCAAAAGCCGCGCGGCTCGGCCAGCACCACTTCACTCAGGCCCGCCACCAGCCCGCTTGCCTCATCACGCTTGTTGCTCACATCACACCGATCAGTTGCACTTCAAAGCTCACGGCCTGGCCGGCCAGCGGGTGGTTGAAGTCGAACAGCAGCCACTCGCCGCCGTCTTCACGCACGACACCGCTAAAGGCCTGGCCGGCATAACCGCTGCCTCCAGCCGGCGCTGGGAATTGCACCACATCACCCACCTGGTAGCGGGCGTCGGGGTCACCCAGCTCGTGCAGCAAGGTCAGCTTCACGCGCTGCATGAGTTGCGGGTTGCGCGCGCCGAAGGCCTCGCCTGCATCGAGTGCCAGCACCGCGTGCGCGCCTTCGGCCAGGCCGAGCAGCCGTGCCTCGATGGCCGGGGTGAGCTGGCCCTGGCCCAGCGCCAGCGTGGCGGGTTTGCCGGCAAAGGTGTTCACCAGGTCCGCGCCATCGGGGCCGGCCAGGCGGTAATGCAGGGTCAGGAACGAGCCTGGCGCGACAAGGTTCACGGTGGGGGTGGGCGCTGCGTTGTGCGCGCGCCGGTGGCATAGACTGGCCCGCATTTTACGAGGCTGCCCTGCCCGGCCCGCGCTGCCCACCATGTCACTCAAGGATCTGCCCGCCGCCCAGCGCCCGCGCGAGCGCATGCGCAGCCATGGCGCCGCGGCGCTGAGTGATGCCGAACTGCTGGCCCTGCTGCTGCGCACCGGCTACAAAGGCACCGGCGTGCTGGCCTTGGCTGAAAGCGTGCTGGCGCGTTTTGGCGACTTCGGTTCGCTGCTGCATGCCAGTGCCGAAGAGCTGAAGCTGGTGAAGGGCTTGGGCCCGGCCAAGCGCGCCGAGGTGCAGGCGGTGCTCGAACTGGCGCGCCGCGCGCTGGCACAAACGCTGCAAGCGCAGCCGGTGTTTGATGCGCCGCAGAAGGTGAAGGACTACTGCTCGCTCAAGCTGGCCGGCCTGCCCTACGAGGTGTTTGCGGTGCTGTTCCTGGATGCCCAGAACCGCCTGCTGCGCATGGAAGAGATGTTTCGCGGCACGCTCAGCCAGACCAGCGTGTACCCGCGCGAGGTGGCCCGGCGCGCCTTGCAGCTCAATGCCGGGGCGGTGATCGTCAGCCACAACCACCCGTCTGGCGTGGCCGAGCCGTCGCGGGCGGACGAACTGATCACGCAGAACCTGAAGGCGGCGTTGCGGTTGATCGACGTGCAGTTGCTCGACCACCTGGTGGTGGCGCGCGCGGGCATCTTTTCGTTTGCCGAGCGAGGTTTGTTGTGAACCTGAGCGCCCTGGCCCATTTGCGTGAAGCCTTGCAGCGCCAGCGCGAAGACGAGCAACGCGCGGCCGCGGCGCTGCTCGAACAGCAGCACCGGGCTGAACAAACGCGCCAGCAGTTCGCGCTGGCCGTGGGCCCGGTGCGTGCCCTCAAGCCGCATGGCCGGGCGCCCACGCGACGCGCCGGCCCGGCGCCCGAGCCGCGGCAAACGCTGCTCGATGAGCAGGCAGCGCTGCGCGAAGCCTGGAGCGACGAGGTCGACATCGACACCTTGCTGCTCACCGACGACGGGCTGAGTTATCGCCGCGACGGCGTCGCGCCCGACGTGTTGAACCGCCTGCGCCGCGGGCAGTGGACGATCCAGGCCGAGCTCGACCTGCATGGCCAGCGCCGCGATGAAGCACGCGAAGCACTCGCAGCCTTCATCCGCCAAGCGCAGGCCAACGTGCACCGCTGCCTGCGCGTGGTGCACGGCAAGGGCCACGGCTCACCGGGGCGCGAGCCGGTGCTGAAAGTGCGGGTGCTGCGCTGGCTGGCCCAAAGCCAGGCCGTGGTGGCGTTCACCCAGGCCAGTGCCCCGCAGGGCGGAGCGGGCGCGTTGATCGTGCTGTTGAGGGGTTGAACGCGCGCGCAGCGGCAGCGCAGGCACGTCATCCGGCGCGGTTGCGCATGAAGTCGGCCGTGCCGAAGAAGGCCTCTTGCAGCCGCGCGGCCAGCGCGTCATCCACCTGCAACTCGCGCATCGCCCGGGCCATGCAGGCCAGCCATTGGTCGCGTTCAAGAATGCCAATGGAGAACGGCAAATGCCGCGCGCGCAGCCGCGGGTGGCCGAAGCGTTCGATGTAGTGGTTGGGCCCGCCGAGCCAGCCGCACAGGAACCAGAACAGCTTGTCGCGTGCGCTGTCCAGCGGGCCCGGGTGCACCGCGCGCAAGGCGGTGTAGGCGCTGTCCAGTTCCATCAGGTCATAAAACCGCTGCACCAGCGCGCGCACACCGGGCTCGCCGCCCAGGCCGTCGAACGGCGTGGCCCCCGTGACGCTGCTCACGCCGGCGTGGCCTCGCCGTGCTCGGCCAGCCGCGTGGCTGCGGCCAGCACGGCCAGCGAGGCGGCCGCGCCGGGTTGCGTTTCGAGCAGCAACTGGCGCCGCTGCACGGCATCGCGCACGGCGGCGTCGCTGGGCACTTCGCCCAGCAGTTGCAGCGTGAGCGGCTGCGCCAAGGTGGGGTTGAGGTAGCGCTCGATCACGGTTTGCAACTGCGTGCGAACGCTGCGCCCCTCGCCGGGACGGCGCGTCTGGTTGACCACCAGGAAGGTGGGCCGCGCGGCTTGCGTGCTGGCCAGCACCTTGAGCGTGGCGTAGGCGTCGGTGAGCGACGTGGGCTCGGGCGTGGCCACCATCAGCACCTGGTCGGCCAGCGAAACGGTGAACAACACCACGTCGGAAATGCCCGCGCCGGTGTCGAGCAGGATGTGGTCGTAGCGCGGCGCCAATTGCGCCACCACCGCCAGCAACTGCTCGCGCACCAGCGGCGTCATGCGTGAATACTCAACCATGCCCGAGCCGGCGAGCAAGACCTCGAAGCCACCCGGCGCGGGCTGGATCGCATCCTGCAACGGGCAGGCCGCGGTGAACACATCGTGCAAGGTGCGCTGCGGCGCCAGGTTGAGCACCACATCGAGGTTGGCCAGGCCCAGATCGGCGTCCAGCACCAGCACCTTCTTGCCCAGCCGCGCCAGCGCGGCGGCCAGGTTGGCCGAGATGAAAGTCTTGCCCACGCCGCCTTTGCCGCTGGTGATGGCTGTGATCTGCGCGCGCCGGCCCGCAGGCGGCACCGTGGCGGCTTTTGGGGCGTTCATTCAAGTTCCTGAAAATTCGACGACTCGAAGAGCAAGGCCTTTTCCTCGGCGCTGACTTGCGGCATCGCCGCCGGCTCCATCAGCACACGGTTGCGGCCCTGATCCTTGGCGCGATAGAGCTGCAAGTCAGCCCGCGCCAGCCACAGCGCGCTGGTCGAGCGCACCCATTGCGGCGCAAAGGCGCCCCCAATGCTGGCCGTGACCGCGATGCGCTGGTGCGGGCTGATGGCCACCGGCGTGGTTTCGATCTTGCGGCGAATGCGTTCGGCCACCGCCTGGCCGAAGGTGGCCGGGCAATTCGGCATGACGATGGCGTATTCCTCGCCACCGATGCGCGCCACCAGGTCCATCGGGCGCACGCTGTCTTGCAGCACATTGGCCACGAATTTGATGACTTCGTCGCCCGCCGGATGGCCATGCAGATCGTTCACCGCCTTGAAGTGGTCGATGTCCAGCGCCAGCAACAAGGCCGGCTCGCCGGAACGCGCCACGCGGTCGATCTCGCGCGCCAGCGCGAGTTCGAAACTGCGCCGGTTGGCCAGGCCGGTGAGTGCGTCGCGGCTGGACAGATCGACCAGCGCGTCGAGCAGCGATTGCAGCCACTCGGTGCTGCCGAGTTGGCCCACGGGCGCGGCCACGCCGCAATGGCGCAACAACTGCAAGGCCTGCTCAGGGTGCAGGCCGGCCAGTTCGGCTGGGGGGTGGCGTGGGGCGTGCTGGTCGGTCATCCGCGGCGCTCACTTGGCGGGAGTGCGGGCAGGCCAGCGCATGCGGCTCGGGCCCGGCCAGGGAGCGCCGCAGTATAGGAGCCAGGCCCGCCAAGCCGCCCCCGGCCGCCACTCGCGCGCCTGTTCACGGCAGGAACAACTGCTGCAAATCGTTCAGAAAGTCGAAGCCGCGCGCGGTGGGACGCACGGTCTTCAGATCGCGCTCGATCAAGCCCTTGGCCTGCGCTTGCGCCAGCCCGGCTTCGATGCTCGACGGCGGCAGCCCAGTGCGTTCACTGAACTGCGCCAACGCAAACCCTTCCCGCAAACGAAGCGCGTTGAGCATGAATTCGAACGGCAGCGCCTGGCGCGACAGTTCTTCTTCGTTCGACACGGCCTGCCCGGCCATGGCGCGGTCCATGTAGGCCCGCGGCTCACGAAAACGCACCTGGCGCAACACGCGGTGCGGAAAGCTCAGCTTGCTGTGCGCACCCGCGCCCAGGCCCAGGTAGTCGCCAAACTGCCAATAGTTCAGGTTGTGCGTGCAGGCATGACCGGGGCGGGCAAAGGCCGAGACTTCATAGCGCGCCAGGCCCGCTGCGGCAGTGGTGTCAACAATCAGGTCGAGCATCTCGGCGGCCGTGTCGTCGTCGGGCAAAGCCGGCGGGGGATGGGTGGCGAAATACGTGTTCGGCTCCAGCGTCAAGTGGTAGACCGAAAGATGCGGCGGCTGGTACGCCAGGGCCTGTGCCAAATCGGCTTGCAGCATGGCCAGACTCTGGCCGGGCAGCGCGTACATCAGGTCGATGTTGAAGGTGTCGAAGGCCTGCGCGGCCTCGGCCACCGCGGCGCGCGCCTGCGCGGCGCTGTGCACGCGGCCGATGGCCTGCAGGGCGGCGTCATCAAAGCTTTGCACGCCGACGGAAAGCCTGGTCACGCCCGCAGCGCGATAAGCCTTGAAACGCTCACGCTCGAACGTGCCGGGGTTGGCCTCCAGGGTGACTTCGCAGGCCGCTTCCAGCGGCAAACGGGCCCGTACATCGGACAACAAGCGCTCGATGGCTGCGGGCGCGAACAGGCTGGGCGTGCCCCCGCCAATGAACACGCTGTGGATGCGCCGGCCCCACACCAAAGGCAAGGCAGCTTCCAGGTCAGCGCGCAGCGCATCGAGGTAGCGCGCCTCGGGCACCGCGCCCTGCCCGCCCTTGGCTTCATGCGAATTGAAGTCGCAATACGGGCACTTCTTCAAGCACCAGGGCAGGTGGATGTACAGCGCCAGCGGCGGCAAGGCGGGCAGGTTCAGCGTGCCCGGGCGCAGGTGGTGCATGACGTCGCGGGCCAGGCGCGGCGCGGCCTGCGGCTGCAAGGTAACGATCTTCACAGCCGCCAGGCCGTGCGCATGAGCGCCAGCATCTGCGTGGCGGCCAGCGCGCGGTGGCTGTGCTGGTTCTTTAACGTTGGCGATAACTCTGCCACGCTGGCGCCCAGCGCGGGGATGAACAGCAACGGGTCATAACCAAAGCCCCCGGCGCCGCGGGGTGCCTCCAGGATCACGCCTTCCCAGCGCCCGGTGCTGATGAGCGGCTCGGGGTCGGTGGCCGATCGCAGCGCCACCAGCGTGGAGGTGAACCGAGCCTGGCGGCTGCCAACGCCGCGCAGCCGCAGCAGCAGGAGCTCGTTGTTGGCCTGGTCTTGCAAGCCGCGTTGCGCCTCGCGCTCAGCGGCCGGGAATTCGACCGCAGCAAAGTGCGCCGAGGCCACGCCCGGGGCGCCGCCCAGCGCATCAACACACAAGCCGGAGTCGTCGGCCATGGCCGCGCCACCACAGGCCGCCGCGGCGGCGCGAGCCTTGGCCAGCGCGTTTTCAACGAAGGTGCCAAACGGCTCGTCGGCCTCGGCCACGCCCAGGCTGCCTTGCGCCACCAGTTGCAGCGGCAGCGGCGCCAACAGCGCGGCCAACTCAGTCAGCTTCTTGGCGTTGCTCGAAGCCAGCACCAGGCGCATCAACAACTCACTTCGGCCCCAGGCCCAAGGCCAGGCGCTGCGCGGCCACCAGCTCGGCAATGCCTTGGCTGGCCAGGCCCAGCAGCGCATCCATCTCGGCGCGGCTGAACGGCGCGCCTTCGGCAGTGCCCTGCACTTCGACGAAGCCGCCCGCACCCGTCATGACCACATTCATGTCGGTGTCGCAGGCCGAGTCTTCGGTGTATTCCAGATCAAGCAGCGGCGTGCCCTGCACGATGCCCACCGACACCGCGGCCACCGCGTCACGGATGGGCGAAGCCGCGATGCGGCCTTGCTTGAGCAAAAAGCTCACAGCGTCGTGCGCCGCCACCCAGGCCCCGGTGATGGCCGCCGTGCGCGTGCCGCCAACGGCCTGAAGCACGTCGCAATCGAGCAAGATGCTGCGCTCGCCCAGCGCCTTCAAATCGAAAACCGCGCGCAGGCTGCGGCCGATGAGGCGCTGGATTTCCTGCGTGCGCCCGCTTTGCTTGCCGCGTGCGGCCTCGCGGTCGCCACGGGTGTGGGTGGCGCGCGGCAGCATGCCGTATTCGGCCGTGACCCAGCCCTCGCCGCTGCCGCGCTTGTGCGGCGGCACGCGCTCTTCCACCGACGCGGTGCACAGCACCTTGGTGGCGCCAAAACTCACCAGCACCGAGCCTTCGGCATGCACGGTGTAGCCGCGCTGCAGGGTGATGGGGCGCAATGCCGCCGCGGCGCGGCCATCGGCGCGCAGATAAGTTGACATGGTTTGTTCCAGTGGGTTTTTGGGCAGCGCTAGTTTTTGCGCTGCGACGAGCGCCGGATGGCCTCGTTGATCTCGCGGATCGAGCGTTCGATCTCGGCTTCATCCAGCTCGTCGCCGGGTGCATCGCCCGCCATGCTGGCCTGGATGGTGGAGGCAAACACTTCTTCGCCCAGGGTCTGGGTGGAAATGCCGTCGTTGCCGTCGCCGCTCTCGGCTGACTCCCATTCCACGCACAGCACGGTGACGTTGTCGCTCTTCGGCCCGGCGTTGCGCAGCGCTTGCTCCACCAACTCGGGCACCGCCTCGCCGATCGGCAGCTTGGCCAGTTGGCGGGTGATTTCGTTGTCGGACACCGCGCCCCACAAACCATCGGAACACAGCAGCACGCGGTCGCCGGGTTGCATCAGCATCGGCCCGGCGGTGTCGACCACCGGCTTGCCCGGCGAACCCAGGCAGGTGAACAGCACGTTGCGGTTGAAGCGCTCGTTCACGTTCACCACCTGCGCCATGGCTTCTTGCAGCTCGGTGTAGGAATGGTCGCGGGTGCGCGCGATGAGCTTGTCGCCGCGCACCAGGTACAGCCGCGAGTCGCCGCAATGCGCCCAGTAAGCCGCATTGCCTTGCATCAGGCACGCCACCATGGTGGTGCGAGGCGTGTCGACCATGCCGCGTTCGGTGGCGTAGCGCAGCAACTGGTGGTGGCCGGCCATGATGGCGTCGTGCAGAAAACGCAGCGGGTCTTTCAGCGAAGGCTTGGCATCGCGCTGGAACAGCGCCGCAATGGTCTGCAAACCCAGCTGCGAGGCGACTTCACCTTCGGGGTGGCCGCCCATGCCATCGGCCAGTGCGAACAGCCCGGAATCGCGCGTGTAGCAATAGCCCATGCGGTCTTCGTTCTTGTCGCGCCCGCCCTTGCGGCTGATTTGGTAAACGGCAAATCTCATGCTGGCTCGATCACGCTTTGGCACCCGTCTTCAGGCTTTCAAGCTGCAGCTTCAGGCGTTCACTGAAGCTCAGTTTCGTGTAGCGCCGCTCGGTTTCGCGCGCCAGTTCCTTTTGCAGCGCGAACACGCTTTGCGGGCGGCTCAGCGGGTCCAGCGACATGCACCATTCGGTCACCTCAATGAGGTTGTCGGAGTACACATTGCGCAGGCGCGACAGGCTCAGCGCCAGGCGGTCTTTCTCAAGCCGCTGCGGCGCGTCGTTCGGCGGGTAGCCCTGCATGCAGGCGTAGATGCAGGCACCGATGGCGTAGATGTCGGTCCACGGGCCCAGCGTGCCGTCGCGCCGGTACATCTCGGGCGCGGCAAAGCCGGGCGTGTACATCGGGCGGATGAAATTGCCTTCCTTGCTGAGCACTTCGCGCGCGGCGCCGAAGTCGAGCAGCACGGCCTTGTTCTCGTTGGTGACGAAGATGTTGGCCGGCTTGATGTCGAGGTGCAGCATCTTGTGCTGGTGCACGATGCGCAGGCCGCGCAAGATTTCATCGAACAGGCTGCGGATGGTGCTTTCACGAAACACCTTGTCGCGCTTCAGGTCGCGCGCGGTGATGATGAAGTCTTGCAAGGTATCACCCTGCAAATAGTTCATCACCATGTAAACGGTTTCGTTCTCGCGAAAGAAGTTCAGCACCGAGACCACGCTGGTGTGCGAAATCTGCGCCAGCGAACGCCCTTCTTCGAAGAAGCTCTTCAACCCCAGGCGATACAGCGGCTGCTTGTCGGGCTTGACGCGCGGCGTAAGTTCACCGGCGGAGCGCTCGGCCAATGATGCGGGCAGGTATTCCTTCAGCGCCACCATGCGCTGTTGCTCGTCTTCAGCAAGGTAGACCACGCCGAAGCCCCCGGCGGCGAGCTTCTTGACGATCGTGTAGCCCCCCACCACAGTGCCGCCTGGCAACGGCGCAGGTTTGGGCTTTGACATAATCGCGCGCTTCCTCCGAGTGCCCTTTCGTCCCCGCTTCGCAGCGGCCGCCCCTTTGACCGGGGCAGGCAAACTCAGGAGCTGACCTGAGTGACAAGTGAGGCGTTAGTTCGATGCCAGTGTATAGCATGACCGGCTACGCCAACGCCGTGGCAAGCGCGGTGGAAGGCCCTACTTCAGCCCCAATTTCGGGCGTTGCGCCACGGTCTGCCGTGAGCGTTGAATTGCGTTCGGTGAACAGCCGTTTTCTCGATTTGGCGTTTCGCCTGCCCGATGAATTGCGCGGCCTCGAACCGGCCTTGCGCGAGCTGCTGACCAAGGCCTTCAAGCGCGGCAAGATCGAGCTGCGCCTGGCCAGCCGCAGCGACAGCGAAAACGCCGTGCCCGCCCCCACGCCCGAGCAATTGAATCGCCTGTCGAGGCTGCAATCGGTGGTGCAGGGTTGGTTGCCGCAAGCGCGCGAACTCAGCGTCAACGAAGCGCTGCAATGGTGTCGCGGCACCAGCCCGGCCGAAAAGCTGGACGAAGCGGCACTGGAGGCCGCGCGCCAGTGCATCCAGGGCCTGCTTGAAGCACGCGAACGTGAAGGCGCGCGCCTGACCAGCATCCTGCAAACCAAGCTGGAGCGTCTGCACGAACTGTGCACGCAGGCCGCCCCCTTGCTGCCGCAGGTGGTGCAGCGCCAACAGCAGCGCTTTTTGGAGCGCTTCAACGAAGCCCTGGCCCTGGCCGGCAGCCAAGCGGCGGCAAACGCGCCCAGCACGGCCGACAGCGCGCGCGACCGCGCCCTGGCCGAAGCCGCGGCCTTTGCCATGCGCATTGACGTGGCCGAAGAACTCGAGCGGCTGCGCGCCCACATCGGTGAGCTGCAGCGTCTGCTCACGCAGGGCGGCGAAGTCGGCAAACGGCTGGACTTCCTGATTCAGGAGCTGCACCGTGAAGCCAACACCCTGGGCTCCAAATCCGCCGCGCTCGACTTAACCGCCATCTCAGTGGACATGAAAGTGTTGATCGAGCAGATGCGCGAGCAGGTGCAGAACATCGAGTAGGGTTTCACGGCATACGATGCCGCCCCACGCGGCCTGCAATTTTGTGTGTTCAGTCACATCCACACCGAGGCACCTATGCAAGGCATCGTCTTCACCGGCAACCGCACGCTCGAACTGCGCCACTTCAGCGACCCCATGCCCGGGCCCGATGAAGTGGTGCTGGAAATCAAAGCCTCGGGCATGTGCGGCAGCGACCTGAAGTTCTATCGCAGCGCACCCGGTGACGCCAACAAAGCACTGGGCATACCCGTGGGTGCGGCGGTGATTGCGGGGCACGAGCCCTGCGGCGTGGTGGTGGCCGTTGGCGCCAACGTCAACCCCAATCGCGCCCGTCTGGGCCAGCGCGTGATGGTGCACCACTACCGCGGCTGCGGCGCCTGCCCGCATTGCGCCACCGGCTGGCAGCAACTGTGCGTGCAAGGCGTGGCTGAGGTCTACGGCATCAGCGGCCACGGCGCGCACGCGCCCTACATGAAGTGCCCGGCCAATACCTTGGTGAACTTGCCTGATGCGTTGTCGTTCGCCACCGGCGCGGCCATCTCCTGCGGCACCGGCACCGCCTGGGGCGCGCTCAAGCGGCTGGGGCTGGCGGGTGAACAAACCATCGCCGTCTTCGGCCAGGGCCCGGTGGGTTTGTCGGCCACCCAGCTTGCTGCCGCACTGGGGGCGCGCGTGATTGCGCTGGACGTGAGCCCGCAGCGCCTGGCTCGCGCCAAGGCCTTCGGCGCCAGCGAAACCATCAACCCGGCCGAGACCGACCCCGTGGCCGCCATTCGTGCGCTCACGCAAGGCCTGGGCGCGCACGCCAGCATTGATGCCTCGTCGTCACCCGAGGCGCGGCGCCAGGCGGTGCAATGCCTGCGCACCTGGGGCAAGGTGTGCCTGGTGGGCGAAGGCGGGCAGTTAACGCTTGACGTGAGCCCCGACCTGCTGCGTCGCCAGATCACGCTGATCGGCTCGTGGACCTTTTCCACCATCGGCCAGGCCGAATGCGCGCAGTTCATTGCCGAACGCGACGTCGATGTGGACCAACTCTTCACCGAGCGCTGGGCGCTGGGTGATGCCGCGCAGGCCTATCAACTGTTTGACCAGCAGACCAGCGGCAAGGGTGTCTTTGTTTTCTGACCGGAGCTTGGCGCTCAGACTCACGGCAACCCAGCCAGCTCGGCCAGGATCTCTTCACTGTGCTCGCCCAGCGTGGGTGCAGCACGGCGAAAGCCGCCCGGGCTGTGGCTCAAGCGCGGCACCACGTTGTGCATGGGCAGGCTGCCCATCTCGGCGTCTTCCAGCTCGACGATGACTTCACGGCCCAGGGTGTAGGGGTGGTCGAGCAACTCGGCCATCGAACACACCGGCCCCACGGTGACGCCAGCGGCCTCGAACAGGGCCAGGTTTTGCGCCACGCTGCGCTCGGCGATGAAGCCGCCGATGATGGCGTCGAGCGCTTCGCGGTGCGTCACGCGGCCTTCATTGGTGGCGAAGCGCGCATCGGTCTTCAGCTCGGGCCGGCCGATCGCGCCGAGCACACGCATGGCCATGGATTGCATCGAGCCGCTCAGGGCCACGTGGCCGCCGTCGGCGCAGGCGTAAATGTTGCGCGGCGCGGCGTGCGTGCTTTGATTGCCGGCACGCATGGTCGCTGCGCCGGTGAGCTTGGTCTTGGCGGCCTCGCTGGCGATCATTGAAAAAATCGGCTCGAACAAAGACAGATCAACCACCTGGCCGCGGCCCGTGCGCTCGGCCACGCGCAGCGCCGTGAGCACTCCGGCCGCGCCGTACACACCGGCGATCATGTCGGCCAGCGCCAGCGGCGGCAGCGCCGGCGGCTTGTCGGCATAACCATTCAGATGAGCGAAGCCGGACATGGCCTCCACCAGCGTGCCAAAGCCCGGCTTGTGGCTGTACGGACCCGTCTGGCCCCAACCCGAGATGCGCACGATGACCAAGGCCGGGTTGAGTTGCAGCAATTCATCAGGCGCCAGGCCCATTTTCTCCAACCCACCTGGCACGAAGTTTTCAACCAGGATGTGCGAGTGGCGCAGCAGTTTTCTCAACTGCGCCAGGCCTTCGGCCGATTTCAAATCGAGCACCAGCGAGCGTTTGTTGCGGCCGTAGACCTTCCAGTAAATGGCGTGGCCCTGCTCGCGCCAGCGGCGCAGATCGTCACCATGCTCGGCGCGCTCAACCTTGATCACGTCGGCGCCAAAGTCGCCCAGATACGCCGTGAGCATGTTGCCGGCCACCAGGCGCGACAAGTCGACCACGCGCACATCGGCCAGCGGCCCGGTCAGGCTTGAATCAAAACGAATCATGGCGTGCTGTCAATCGACCGAAGCGCCCGACTCTTTGACGATCTTGGCCCAGCGCGCCATGTCTTCATCCAGCAGCGTGGCCAGTTGGGCAGGCGTGGCGTTGGTCAGCTCCACACCCTGGCTCACCAGTTTGTCTTTCATGTCGGATGAGTCGAGCGTCTTTTTCATCGCCGCCTGCAACTGCGTTTCGATCTCGGCCGGAATGCCACGCGGCGCGTACAGCGCGATCCACAGCGTGCCGCTGTAGCCCGGCAGCAGTTCGCTGATGGACGGCACCTCGGGCAGGCTGGGCGAGCGCGCCGGCCCACTCACGCCCAGTGCCAGCAGCCGCCCGCTGCGGATGTGCTGCAGCACCGAGGCCGGCGTGGCAAAAGCAATCAAAACCTGGCCGCCAATCACGTCATTCAGCGCCGGGGCCACGCCCTTGTAGGGCACGTGCTGCAACTGCACGCCGCCGTAGCTGCCGCCATCTCACCTAACAAGTGGTTCAAGGTGCCGTTGCCCGCCGAGGCATAGGCGTAGAACTTCGGCTTGGCCTTGGTCACCTCGATGAACTCTTTCAGGCTGCGCGCCGGGAAGGCCGGGTTGATGACCAGCACATTGGGCACCGCGCCGATCAGCGCCAGGGGCGCGAAGTCCTTCACCGGGTCGAAGCCCGGCGCCTTGTACAGCGCCGGGTTGCTGGCCTGGGCCGACGACACCGTCATCAGCAGCGTGTAGCCATCTTTGGGCGCCTTGGCAGCCTGCGCGGTGCCGATGTTGCCGCCCGCGCCGGGCCGGTTTTCAACCACCACCGTGCCGCCCAGCACCTCGGCCAGCTTTTGCGCCACGCTGCGGCCCACGATGTCGTTGGTGCCGCCGGGGGCTTGCGGCACGATCACGGTGATGGGCCGCACGGGGTAATCGGCGGCGTGGGCCAGCGGCAGCATCAGCGCACTCATCAGCGCCATCAAACAGAGTCGTCGCATGCGCAAGGCAGTTCTCCTGGTCGCTCAAATACCGAGGTAGGCTTCGCGGATGCGTGGGTCGTGCAACAGCTCGGCCGAGCTGCCGCGCAACACCACGCGGCCCGATTGCAGCACGATGGCCTGGCTGGCCACTGACAGCGCAAGCTGCGTGTTCTGCTCCACCAACAGGCACGTGACGCCCGAGCGGTGGATGCGCAGCAACGCGTCGTGCAGCTCTTGCACGACCTTCGGCGCCAGGCCGTGGCTGGGTTCATCCAGCAGCAGCAATTGCGGCGCGCCCATCAGCGCCCGCGCAATGGCCACCATCTGCTGCTCGCCGCCAGACAAGGTGCCCGCCAACTGCCGGCGCCGTTCGGCCAGGCGCGGGAACATGGCGTAGGCGCTGTCCAGGCTGCGGCGCGGGGCGGGCGCATCACTGCGGCGGTGGTAGCCGCCCAGCCACAGGTTTTCTTCCACCTGCATGGCCGGGAACACATGCCGGCCCTCGGGCACATGGGCAATGCCCAGCGCCGGAATGTCGTGCGCCGGCAGCTCGAGCAACTCGTGCGTGCGGTAGGTGACGCGCCCCTGCACCTGCGGCACCAGGCCCGAGATGGCGCGCAGCAGCGTGCTCTTGCCCGCCGTGTTGGCGCCGATGACGGCGATTAAATCACCCTCGGCCACGGCCAGGTCAATGCCGTGCAGCACCGCGGCGCCGTCGTAGGCTGCCACCAGCCCCTGAACATCAAGCAGCACGGTCAATGTCCGGCCCCCGCTTCCATGGCCTGCCCCAGGTAGGCGGCAATCACATCCGGGTGGCGGCTGACTTGCTCGGGCGTGCCCTCGGCGATCTTCTGGCCGACGTTCAGCACCAGGATGCGCTCGCACAAATTCATGATGGCGCGCATGTGGTGTTCGATGACGATGAAGCTCAAGCCTTCGTCGCGGCGCAGGCGGCGGACGAGGTCGAGCACCTGGTCCATTTCGGCATGGTTCAGCGCGGCCATCACCTCATCCAGCAACACCAGCTTGGGCTGGGTGCACAGCGCGCGCGCCATTTCAACCAGCGCTTTTTCAGGAAAGCTCAAATCGGCCGCGCGTTTGTCGGCGATGTGCGCCATGCCCACCTGGTGCAGCTTGTCCAGCGCCAGCGCCCGCGCGCCGGCCACGGGCAGGCGCAGCAGGCCGCCGGTGAGCACGTTGCCCAGCACCGTCATCTCGGGGAACAGCGCCACGTTCTGGAAGGTCTTGACCATGCCGCGCGCGCACACCTGGTGCGGCTTGCAGCCGGTGATGGGCTCACCCAGCAAATCAATTTGCCCGGCGCTGGGCGCGATCAAACCCATCAGCAAATTGAACAGCGTGGTCTTGCCCGCGCCGTTGGGCCCGATCAGGCCCACCAGCTCACCGGGCTGCACGACCAGATCGACGGCGTTGACGGCCACCAAACCACCGAAGCGGCGCGTCAGGCCGCGCGCGCTGAGCAAGGGCGTGGTCTTGGTCTTGGTCTTGGTCTTGGTCTTGGCCTGCGCCATTCGCCCACTCGCCGAACAAGCCGGCCATGCAAGGCCTGCAAACCACGCGGCTCGATGAGGATGATGGCAATCAAGATCAGGCCGTAGGCCAACTGCGAGGTGCCCGCGCCCTTGCCCGACAGCGTGGCATTGAACAGCTTTTCGAGTGGCAGCAGGAAGCAAGCACCGATGATCGGCCCGGCGATGGTGCCGATGCCACCGATGATGCAGATCAGCGCCACGCGCACCGAGATGCCCACGAGCGAAAAGATCGAATCGGGGTCGAAGAAAAAATTGAACTGCGCATAGAGCACGCCGCAGCCGCCCATCAGCGCGGCCGAAATGGTGGCGGCGATCATCTTGGTGCGCGCGGTGTCGATGCCGATGACCTCGGCCGAATCCACATTGGCCTTCACCGCGCGCAGCGCGTAGCCCAGGCGCGAGCGGCTGATTTGCCAGTACACCGCGGTGGTGAGCAGCAGCGCCGCCAGCATCAAGTAGAAGTAAGGCCGCGCAGAAGCGAACTGCAGGGCCACCACACTGGGCCAGACAGCGGTGTTGGTTTGCAGCGGCACCGACAAACCCCCGGGCCCACCCGTCAAGCCGCTGAAGGCATTGGCCGCGGCGCGCAGCACCTCGCAAAAAGCCAGCGTGGCCAGCGCGAAGTAGTGGCCCTTCAAGCGCATGGTGGGCAGGCTCAGCCGCGCACCGGCGGCGCCGGCCACCAACATACCGGCCAAGATGCCTAACCAGGGCGTTAAGCCGAAACGAATCAACAGAATCGTTGACGTGTAGGCACCCAGGCCAAAGAACGCGGCATGGCCTAGTGTTGCGATCCAGAAGTTTCGATACATGAAACCGCGTCTTCGTCCGCCATGCGTCGTTGCAAATCCGCGCCATAGCAAAGGCTATGGCTGTGGTTTGCGCCTAGCCTGACGAACGAATCCATCGCTTTCATTTG
>JANOXU010000046.1:0-4701 GCA_031418595.1 Burkholderiales bacterium | reverse complement strand
TTTGGGCGCCCCCTGGGGGTGTGCCCCTGGGGTGTGGGGCCCCCCCCCCCCCCGGCGGGGCGCCCTGGGTGGGCGCGCCAACTCACCTCGGCGCGGGCCCGACCCAAAGCCCGACAGGCTCCTAGACGCGCCAGGCAAGGCCGCGTGTCCGGCATGCGCAAGCACCAAGCCGGCCACGGCAGCCAAGAACTTTTTTGCCTGCCCTGCATCCGCAGTGACCGCTGAGTACTAGTACTGCGGCGCAGAGGTTTCGGTACAGATGAAAGCGATGGATTCGTTCGTCAGGTTAGGCGCAAACCACAGCCATAGCATTTGCTATGGCGCGGATTTGCAACGACGCATGGCGGACGAAGACGCGGTTTCATGTATCGAGACTTCTGGGCCGCAGCACTGGAGGCTGTAACGCTGAACAAGTCAGCGTGACCCGCCACCGGGCTGGCGATGGGCCTTGGCCTCATCCGCAGCCTGTTCACCACCACCGGAACCGCACCATGCACACCCTCACCCGCACCTCTTTCACGATCACCCTGGCCGCCTTGGTGTCGGCCTGCGCCGTCACCCCACCCAGCTTCGACCAAAGCGGCCTGGCCGACACCGTCAAGGTGCCGGCGGGCCACCGCGTGGTGCTTGAAACCGTGGGCGTTGGGCAGATCACCTACGAATGCCGCGCCAAGGCCGACGCCGCCGGCGTGTTCGAATGGGCGTTCGTGGGCCCGAAGGCCGACTTGAACAGCCGCCAGGGCACCAAGCTGGGCACCTACTACGCCCCACCGGCCACCTGGGAAGCCAATGACGGCTCCAAGTTCACCGGCGCCCAACTGGCCGTGGCGCCGGCCGGGGCGGGCAACATCCCGCTGCAATTGGTCAAGGCCAACGCGGCCATGGGCAGCGGCGCGATGAGTGGCGTGACCTTCGTGCAACGTGTGGCCACCCGCGGTGGCGTGGCCCCGGCGCTGCCTTGCGGCGCCGCCGCATTGGGCAGCAAGGAAGTGGTGCGCTACCAGGCCGACTACGTGTTCTGGAAACCCGCCTGACGCCCGCGTGCAGGGCGCTGCTAGAGTCAACGCCACCCCGCATTCGATACCGCGCGTTGGCCCATGCCCACCCCGCCCGCAGCCTTTGACTACGAAGCCGCCGTGACCGCCTGTGCCCGCGGCGAGCACTTCGCGCTGCGCATGATCTACGAGCGCGAATCAAGCTGGCTGCTGGGTGTGGCGCAGCGCATCGTGCGCGACCAAGCGCTGGCGCAAGATGTGCTGCACGATGCGTTCTTGCAGGTCTGGCAGCACGCGGCCAGCTTCCAGCCGGCGCTGGGCTCGGCGCGCGGCTGGATCTACACCATCGTGCGCCACCAGGCGCTGGGCGTGATGCGGCGCGGCACGCGCGAGCAGGTGCTGGACAGCGACGACCTGACGGCCTTGTCTGACCAACAACAGGCCAGCCTGGCCAACGACGACGAGCGCGGCCTGGACACCCAGGCCTTGCAGCGCTGCCTGGAGCAGCTTGACGCGAACCGGCGCGCCTGCGTGGTGCATGCCTTCGTCGACGGCCTGACGCATGAGCAGATCGCGCAGCGCACGAGCACGCCGCTGGGCACGGTGAAGTCGTGGATCAAGCGCAGCCTGGCCAGCCTGAAGGAGTGCATGGCGTGATCGACCTGAGCAACGCCGACGAGCGCGCCGCGGCGGCAGGCGAATACGTTCTGGGCACCCTGGGCAGCGACGATCACGCCAGCTTTTCCCGGGCGCTGGAACTAGACGCCGCGTTGCACGCGCTGGTCTACGGCTGGCAAGACCGGCTGCTGGGCCTGACCAGTCTGGCCGCCGCAGCGCAGCCAGCGCCCAGCGTGTGGGCACGCATTCAGGCGCGCATTCAGGCCAGCGCCGTGCCGCACTTGCCGCACACACCGGCCGCGCCGCGCGCCGCGTTGCCGCCATGGTGGCAGCGCCTGGGCCTGTGGCAGGGGTTGAGCGGCCTGGCGCTGGCGGCCTCGGTGGTGATGGCGCTGCTGCTGGTGCAACGTGAGCTGCTGCCTGCGCCCAGCGGTGAACGCTATCTGGCCGTGCTGCAAAGCCCGAACCTGCAAACCACCGGCTGGGTGGTTGAAATCGAGTCCGGCCGCAACCTGCGGCTGGTGCCGGTGCTGGACATGCCGGCCGTTGCCGAAGACCGGGCCTTGCAGTTCTGGACCAAGCCGCAAGGCGCAGCGGGCCCCACATCGCTGGGCCTGGTGCGTGCCGGCCAGACCGTGGTGCTGCCGGCATCAGCGCTGCCCGGCCTGGGCACGCAGCAACTGTTCGAGATCACGCTGGAGCCGCGCAACGGCTCGCCGATCGGCCGCCCGACGGGCCCGATCCTGTTCGTGGGGAAGACGGTTCGGCTCTGAGCAAGTGGTGCTGGATGCGGGCCAGTGCGCCCGGCTCAACGCAAAAGGCCGCAGTACAGACTGCGGCCCTTTTTATGGCGAAGGTGAGAACAGGCTGATCAATCGGCCGTCTCGTACTTGAGCTGCCCACGCACCGCGCCGGCAGGAAACTCGGCGTTGTGAATGTTGACGTAGAACCTGGCCGGGTTGTTGAGGATCCGTTGCACGATGCCGAATTCGCCGGTGGGGAACTTGCCGGGCTCGCCTTCGGTCAGGCAGTCGCCCGCCTGCCCGCCCTGGGGCCAGGCCAGGGCCGCCACCACTGGGCCATTGCTGCCACGCGCGCCTTCGTGAATGTGCGCGGCCCTGCCCATGCCAGGTGCCAAGGCAAGCTCACCCAGCTTCCTGATGCCCACGATGGCGTAGCACAGGGTCTTCGGGTCGCCGTCGATGCCGAACACATAGACCTCGGCACGGCCTTCGGGTGAGCCGACCATGGCGGAACTGGTGGCGCCGTCTTGCACCTGCTCGCGACCATTGAGTTCGGCTTTCAGAACGACGTTCACGTGCCCGGCCACCGCCGGCACCAGCCAGGCGGCCAGTACCAGTGAGGCGGCCAGTGCGCCGGCGCGTGCGAAGACATGCTGTTTGCTTTGCGTGCTCATGATTCCATCCTTGTGTGGGTTGTAGGACTCCACCCGCTGGCGGGGTGCCAGCACGGTGGCCGGTGCAGCGCGCTCAAAAGGCACGCTGCACCAGGTTCCAGTACTGCGGCCCAGAAGTCTCGATACATGAAACCGCGTCTTCGTCCGCCATGCGTCCTGACGAACGAATCCATCGCTTTCATCTGTACCGAAACCTCTGCGCCGCAGTACTAGTCGGCGCCACGGTGTTTGGATGCAGGCCGCAAAAAGTTTTTCGGCGTTGGCGCGAACCCGGCGCGCAGACCCCCTCAGGCTGGGCGCTGCTGAGCCTGCACGTCGCCGTCCCAGTCTGCGGCGCGCAGCGCGTCCCAGTTCGGGTAGTGCTGGGTGAAGGTGCGCATCAGGTCGGCGTGCGGCACATCATCAAACTCACCGCGCAGGGCCACGTATTCCATGTGGCGCGCGCCGTCGGCGCTGTAGGGGTGATAGATGGAATCGGCCGTGCCATCAAACTCAAGCGGCAGCAAGCGCATGCGCGTGCACAGCTCGATGTTGAACGCCGGTGTGGCCTTGAGCCATTGGCCGCCCAACAAAATGGCGGTGTAGCCGTGGTAATAAAACATGTCGGTGCCCATGTGCTCACGCAGCCGCTCGGTGCTCATGTGGTTGCGCACATCGGCAAAGCCCACGCGCGCGGGCACGCCCACCACGCGGCAGGCTGCGGCCAGCAAGGCGGCCTTGCTCACGCACCAGCCGTAGCCATCGGCCAGCACCTGGCTGGCCTTCAGGCCGTTCACCGTCAAGTCCACGCGATACGGGTCGTAGCGCACTTCGTCGCGCACCGCGTAGTACAGCTTCACGGCGCGTTCGCGCATCTGCGCATCATCGGCCGGCGCGCCGAGCTGCGGGCACACGCGCCGCGCGAAGGCGATGACGGCGGGGTGGCCGCTGTCAACAATGGTGGCGGGCCGCAGCGCGCCCTGCACGTCTAACGTCATGAGTTCACTTTCTGTTCTCCAGCGCCAGGATGGACAAGCCCGCGCCGATGAAGACCAGCCCGGCACCGATGTTCAACCCGGCCACCGCGCGCGGCGAACGAGCCAGGCCGCGTACCAGTTGCGCGGCAAAGGCGCCCAGCGCGGCGAAGATCAAAAACGTTGCCACTGAAAAGATGGCGCCCAACACCAGCAACTGCGCGCCCACCGCGCCGCGTGAGGCGTCCACAAACTGGGGAATGAAAGCCACCACGAACAAGCCCACCTTGGGGTTGAGCGCGTTGGTGATCAGGCCCTTGGCACATGTCGGCCGACGCCGGCTTCACGCCCGCAGGCTCAAACCGGCTTCTTGTGCGTGCCGTCGCACAAGGGCGCGTTGGCCGTGGCCTTGCAGCCGCAGAAGTAGACGGTGGCGCTTGTGGCCGCGGTGTACTTCACGGGCGTGAACTCGGCGGCGGCCTTGTGCGAACCATCGCAAAACGGCTGGCTCTTGCTCTGGCCGCACGAGCACCAGTAGTAGTCCTTGCCGGCTTCAACGGCTATGGCGAAGGGGGTGTCAGTGGCGCGAACGGGGGTGGGCATGGGGGTGGTCTTTGTAGGAGTGCAGAAGGGGTGGGCGCAAAGGGCGGCATCGTACCGCGCAGCACCCCATGCGGCAGACGCGGCGATCCTGACCGCAAGCTTGCGGTCAGGATCG
>JANOXU010000045.1:0-17420 GCA_031418595.1 Burkholderiales bacterium | reverse complement strand
AACCCGAAGGGCCGAGGTGATTTGCCATGCCAGGCGTCGTTGCCAGCTCGTTGTGTGGCCCCGCCACACGCCTCGCTGGCGCCTAGCCTGGCACGGCAACTCACCTCGGCGCGGGCCCGACCCAAAGCCCGACAGGCTCCTTGATGGCCATTGGACAAAAGTGCATTTGCAGTTCCAGCACATCCAGGTCGTTGGCGCTCGGGTTCTTTGTTGCCCGCGAGGTGATGGTGTCCATGCAAGTCTCTTTGGAATAGTCGTGCCGTTTTGCCTGGCTGGGTGCAACGACAAATGGCGCCGGCCTGCCAGGGGGTCTGCCCCTGTTTGTGCTACCCGCCGAAGGCCCGTACGATGAAGTTTTGGCGCCGAGGATTCCCATGCAACGCAGCACCGACCGCTTCCTGACCACCCACACCGGCAGTTTGCCGCGGCCCGATGATCTGATTCGCATGATGTACGCCAAGGAAGAAGGCGTGCCCGTGGAGGCTGCGGCGCTGGAGCAGCGCGTGGCCGCGGCGGTGGCTGAAGTGGTGCGCAAGCAAGCTGCTGCCGGCATCGACATCATCAACGACGGCGAGATGAGCAAGCCCAGCTACGCCACCTACATCAAAGACCGCTTGAGCGGCTTTGGCGGCGAGAACAACAGCTTCGTCTACCAAGACCTGGCCGGGTTCCCCAATTTGGCCAAGCGTGTGTTCGGCGACCCGGGGCGTTCGCGCCGCAAAACGCCCACCTGCAACGCCGCCATCCAGGTGCGCGACGCGCAAGCCGCGTTGACTGACACTGCCCACTTGAAGGCGGGGTTGGCGCAGGTGAATGCCAAAGAAGGTTTTCTCACCGCCGCCTCGCCGGGCGTGGTGTCGCTGTTCTTTCGCAACGAGCACTACCCCAGCGAAGAGGCCTACCTCTATGCCATTGCTGACGCGATGCGCGTCGAATACGAAGCCATTGCCGCGGCCGGCTACGTGCTGCAAATTGATTGCCCCGATCTCGGCATGGGCCGCCACATTCAGCATGCTGATTTGAGCCTGGCGGAATGGCGCAAGAAGGCGCAGTTGCATGTTGAAGTGCTGAACCATGCCCTGGCAAACATCGCGCCCGACAGGCTGCGCATGCACCTGTGCTGGGGCAACTATGAAGGCCCGCACCATTGCGATGTGCCGCTGGCCGATGTGATCGACATCGTGTTCAAGGCCAAGCCCACAGCCATTGCGCTGGAAGCGGCCAACCCGCGCCATGCGCATGAATGGACGCTGTTCGAAACCGTGAAACTGCCCGAAGGCAAGCTGCTGATTCCGGGCGTGATCGAATCGAAATCGAACTTCATCGAACACCCCGAACTGATCGCCCAGCGCATTGGCCATTACGCCCGCCTGGTGGGCCGCGAGAACGTGATGGCCGGCAGCGATTGCGGCTTCGGCACCTGGGTCGGCCAGGCGGCGGTGGACCCCGATGTGGTGTGGGCCAAGATGGCCGCCATGGCTGAAGGCGCACGCCTGGCCACGCGCATCTTTTGGCGGCATTGAGCGGCCGTTTCATCGCATCGATCTGCGCTTTTGCGCGCAGCGTGCAGCACTGTTCATTCAACGACAAGGAGACTTGACATGGATCTCGGACTCAAAGGCAAACGCGCCGTCATCACCGGCGCCAGCAAGGGCATCGGCCGCGCCGTGGCGGAAGGCTTCGCGGCCGAAGGCGCGAACGTTTCGATCTGTGCGCGCAATGCCGACGAAGTGGGCGCCGCGGTCGCGGCCTTGAAGGCCACAGGCGTGAACGCCTTCGGCCAAGCGCTCGATGTGGCCGACGCCGCCGCGCTGGCCGGCTGGGTGCAGCGCAGCGCCAGCGAACTGGGTGGCATCGATACGCTCATCTGTAACGTTAGCGCGCTGGCGGTGGGCGATTCGGCCGAAACATGGGAGAAGAGTTTTCGCGTTGACATGATGCACAGCGTGAACGCGGTGGCCGCCGCCATGCCGTTCCTTGAGAAATCAAGCTGCGCGTCCATCGTGTTGATTTCCAGCGTGTCGGGCTTCGAGGTCGACTTCGCCGCGGGCTCGTATGGCGCCATCAAGGCCGCGTTGATCCACTACGCCAAGGGCCTGAGCCGCCAGCTCGTGGCCAAGGGCATCCGCGTGAACTGCGTGTCGCCGGGCAACACGTATTTCGACGGCGGCATCTGGCAGACCATCGAGAAGAACATGCCCGATCTCTATGCCTCCACGCTCAAGGTCAACCCCACCGGCAAGTTCGGCACGGCGCAGGAAGTGGCCGCCGGCGTGTTGTTCCTTGCCAGCCCGATGGCCAGCCGCATCTCGGGCACCAACCTGGTGATCGACGGCGCCTTGACCGTGGCGGTGTAGCCATGCACGCACACGACCATCACACCATCCACCGCGGCCACATTCACCACGGCTGGGACAACACCTTTGCGCCGCGGCTGACCATCGCCCCGGGCGAGAGCGTGCAATTCGAAACCGTTGATGCATCGTCCGGCCAGCTTTCACGCAGCTCCACGGCGGCCGACCTGGCCAAGCTCGACCTGGCGCGCGTCAACCCGGTGACCGGGCCGGTCTTCATCGACGGCGCCAAACCGGGTGATGCGCTGAAGGTCACCGTGTTGTCGTTCCGGCCTTCGGGCTGGGGCTGGACGGGCAACATCCCCGGCTTCGGTTTGCTGACCGACCAGTTCCCCGAGGCCAAGCTGCACCATTGGCTGTATGACGCCGGCCTGGCCCCGGCCATGTACGGCCCCGGCGGGCGCGTGCCCCTTAAGCCAATGTGCGGCACGATCGGCGTGGCACCGGCCGCGCCGGGCCTGCACAGCATCATTCCGCCACGCAACGTGGGCGGCAACATGGACATCCGCGACATTGCCGAAGGCACCGAGCTGTACCTGCCGGTGGAGGTGGATGGCGCCATCTTTTCAGTGGGCGACACGCACGCCGCGCAGGGCGATGGCGAGGTCTGCGGCACCGCGATCGAAAGCGCGTTCGATGTCGGCCTGAAGTTTGAATTGATCAAGGGCGCGAACCTGCGCGGGCCGCGCTATGTGACGCCTGGCCCGGTGAGCCGGCACCTGGATCAGAAGGGCTACGAGGTCACCACCGGCATCGGCCCCGATCTGATGAGCGGCGCGCGCATGGCGGTGTCGGAAATGGTTGAACTGCTGAGCAAACGCTACGGCTATGCGCCGATCGACGCCTACATGCTGTGCAGCGTGTGCGCTGACTTGCGCATCAGCTCGATCGTTGATGTGCCGAACTGGGTGGTGTCTTTCTACTTTCCAAGGGTGGTGCTGGAGTAGGCACGCACCGGCCAAGCTGGTGGCCGCAGGTAGCAGCAGTGGCGGCTCCTGCCACCAGCAGCGAGTATGTGCGCGATCTGGCTCGTAGGGGTCAGAACCGTTTGGGGCTGCGTGCCCTGCTCTTGCAAGGCGAGCATTCGACGCCGGCAGTACGGGCGGGCGCGGCTTACTTTTCCGCCTTGCGGCTGCGCATCAATCAGGCACCAAAGCGCAGCATGGGCAGCGCGACGTTCCAGCCTGGATGAATGAAGGCTGATGCAGCCGGCTGCAGTGGCGCAAGTAGTGGTGAGTCAGCTTGGCAGCGAGGGGGCGCGATGCCATCATGGCCGCGGACTCACCCAATCAGGCCTGGCTGAAACAGGCCATCCATCAGGAGACATTCACCATGTGCACGCTCTGTGATTCAGGCCAGCCGCAAGACCACAGCGCCGCAGGCGCGCAGCCCAATCAACGCTGGAACCCGCGCCGCGGCTTCCTCAAAGCCACCGCCGCGGGCGGCGCCACCGCCGCAGCGGGCGGCCTGGCCTTGTTCAACGCAGCACCTGCGGCCGCCAGCGAACGCAAAGAGCCCGAGCACAGCGGCCGCCACGGCCGCCGCTATGTGATCCGCCGCGGCGCGGTGATGTCGATGGACCCGGCGGTGGGCGATTTCGCCGAGGCCGACGTGCTGGTCGAAGGCAAGAAGATCGTTGCCGTAGGCCGCAACCTGAAGGTGGGCGGCGCCGCCGAAATTGACGCGCGCGGGCGCATCGTGATGCCCGGCTTCATCGACACCCACCACCACCTGTTCGAAACCGCGCTGCGCAGCTACCTGGCCGACGGCCTGTTGTTCGACGGCCTGGACGCGCGCACCACGCAGAACTACTTCCAGAAAATCTTGCTCACCTTTGCGCCGCAATACCGGCCCGAAGACGTTTACATCAGCACCTTGTTCGGCAGCCTGAGCCAGCTCGACGCCGGCGTGACCACGGTGTTCGACATCTCCCAAATTCACCACTCGCCGGCGCACAGTGACGCCACCATCAAGGCGCTGCGCGACAGCGAGCAACGCGCCGTGTTCGGCTACTTCGAAAGCGCCGGCGGCGTGGCCGACAACCAGTACCCGGGTGACGCCAAGCGCATCAAGCTGCAGCACTTCAGCTCAAGCGACCAGTTGCTTTCCATGTTCATGGGCGGTGAAATTTATCTGCCCGGCTACGAGCTGGCCTGGAAGACCGGCCGCGACCTGGGCTTGCCGGTGGCCGCGCACATCGTGGGCACCTTCGGCATGCGGCCCACGTTCGACGCGCTGGCCGCGGCGGGCGCGTTCGGGTCCGACAACCTGTTCATCCACATGACCGGCATGTCTGACTTCGCCTGGCAAAAGGCGCGCGATGCCGGCGCCGGTGTGTCGCTGGCCGTGCCCATCGAGATGAACATGCGCCACGGCACGCCGCCGATTCAAAAGGCACTCGACCTGGGATTCCAGCCTTCACTGTCAAGCGATGTGGAATGCACGCTGACGGCGGATTTCTTCACCCAGATGCGCAGCGCCATGGCGCTGCAGCGCATGTTCCTCAACGGCCGCGGCCTGGGCGAGAACGGCCCGGCCGAAACCAGCCTGCCGCCGCTGGCCACCACGCGCGACGCGCTGCGCTGGGCCACGGTGAACGGCGCACGCGACCTGAAGTTAGAGAAGAAGTGCGGCTCGCTCACGCCGGGCAAGGAAGCCGACATCATCGTCCTCGACGCCGAGGCCATCAACGTGGCGCCGCTCAACCATGTGCCCGGCGCCGTGGTGTCGCTGATGGACCGCAGCAACGTGGAAACGGTGATCGTGGCCGGCGCCATTCGCAAGTGGAAGGGGCGCATGGTGGATGTGAACCTGGGCAAGCTGCGGCGCGAGCTGGAAGCCTCGCGCGACCACGTGTTTGCGCAGGCCGGCATTGCGCGCGATCTGTTCCGCGCGCCTTGACGCTCGGCGCGGCAGCTGCTTCACCGCAGCTGCTGCGCAAAGGCCTCGAGTGCGCCTTCCAACGCCCGCGACAGGCGAATGAGGGTCAGCGGCGCGGCGTCAGCGTGCCGGCCCGGGTGACGCGCTGCACGATTGCATCCGCGCCGATCATGCAGGCCACGCCCAGCGCCGTCACCATCACCAGGAACGGCAGTTCGGACGGGCGCAACAGGCCCGGCAGCATGGTCGAGCGGGCCGCCGTCGTGCACATCACTGACAAGGCTGCCATGCCCGTGTAATGCATCGTGCATACAGCCGAGGCCATCAGCAGCGCAGCACCGACACGATGCACCGTGCGCGGGGTGTTGAACGCGAGCCACAGCGCCGCTGTCGCCGCCACCAGCGCGATCACCACCGACAGCGCCACCACCGGCAGACTCCATAAGAACTAGCCTTGGAATCGCATCGAGTACATGCCCAGGTAGTGCATCACCGCGACCCCCAGGCCCGCCAGCGGCCTGGCAACCATCAGGCGCCTGAAGCTCGCTGCGCCGGCAGCAACATAGCCCAGCGCCAGCGACGACACCACCACCGCTGCGACCAGCGAAAGCAGCGTCTCTGGCAGGCTGTAGCCCACGGCGAGATCCACCTTCCATGCCACCATGCCGATGAAGTGCATCGACCAGATGCCCACGCCACCCAGCGCGAGGCCGGCCAGGAAGATGTTGAAGCGGCTGATCTGGCCGTCAGCATTGCGCACGTTGCGCGCCGCGGACAGTGCCACATAGGCGCCAACGGCCGACACCACATACGACAAAACCAGCATTTCGGTGGAATAGGACGTGGGCAGTAGGACAGGAGTCATGGCGGGTTTCGATGGCATCGCGAAGAACAGGACGGGCAGCGCCGGCGACACGCGCCGCGGCGGCGTTGCCCGACCGGGCACTGCGCGGCAACTACGGCAACTACGTTAGCGCAGCTGCTGCGCGAATGCCTCGAGTTGGTCGACGCAGATGCCCCAGCCTTCATAAAAGCCCATCTCTTCGTGCTTGTCGCGCGTGGCTTTGTCCGGGTGCATCGCAGTGGCCACGTAGCGCGTGCCCTCACCTTCATCGGTCATTGAAAAAATGCCGGTGAAAGGCAGCCACGGTGTGGCCGGCCGCCAGCCGCCCAGCAGCATCGACGTGACCACGATGCGCTCCTGCGGCACCACTTCAAGAAAGCAGCCCGGGTTGTCGCTGGCGCCGCCATCGGGTCCGCTCATGAAAGTGTGGAAGGCGCCGCCGGGGCGCATGTCAAAGGCGCGCACCTCGGTCGTCCAGGGCTTGGGGCACCACCATTCCTTCAGCAACTGCGGGTCGGCCCAGGCCTGCCACAGCATTGCCCTGGGGGCACGCACCAGGCGCGAAATAACCAGGTCGTTCGGCGCAGCGGCCGCGGGGTTTGGGGTGGTCATGGTGCAGCTCCTGGCGGTGAAGGGGTGCGGCCAATTTAGCAGCGTGCGCTCAAGGCGCGTGTGGCAACTCTTGCGGGCTGCGCTGCAGGCGCTTGAGCTTGTCGAGCACCAAGGCCTGCTCGGCCGCGTTCAGGCCCGCCGTCAGGCGTTGTTCGCGCTACAAGCGCGGTGTTCACGATGCGGTCATGCAGCCGCACCCGGCAAACGTGAGGCCCACGCTCAGCCGCCTGGAGTTGCCGTCGCGCGGCGTGATGACGATCAGCGTGCCTCTGGCGATGCCGCAACGCCCGAAAGCAGGAATATCGGAAACAAGCCTCACTTGGACATAGTTTCGAAACTCTTTGACGACCTCCTACCGAGTCACGACACTGCGGGCTGCCCCAGCGCACACACCGCAGCGCGCCTGCCGTGAAGACGACTCAAGACTCGGCCTTCAGCACGGCGACAAGACAACACCAAGCAACGGTTCACCCTCACCACGGCCACGATTTGCCTTGCGCTGGCGGCAACGTCGCTGGCAGCGCAGCCAGCAGCGGGCGAACCCATCAAACTCATTCGCCATACTTGAGATCCCTCAACATCCGTTTTCAGGAGTGAGCCATGCCCGTTGTCAAAGTCACTGACATCGCCTACGTGCGAGTTCGGCTCCCAGATCTGGATCGCGCTGAACAGTTTTTCAGTGACTTTGGCCTGGTGCGCAGCGAGCGCACCCCGACGGCGCTGTACCTGCGCGGCACGGGTGTTGACCACCATGTGCATGTGGCGGAACTCGGCGAGCCGAAGTTCCTGGCGGTGGCCTTCAAGGCGGCCACCGAAGCCGACCTGCAGGCCTTGAGCAAGCTGCCCTGCGCTTGTGCCGTCGAGACCATTCAGGAGCCGGGTGGCGGCCAGCGCGTGATCTTGACCGACCCCGATGGCCACCGGGTGGAGGTCGTGCACGGCATCAAGGAAGTCGCGGCCCTGGCGCACGAGGTGCTGCCGCTGAACGACGCTGCCAACACGCTGCGCCGGGCGGGAACGCTGTCGCGCCACAGCCGGCGTGCCGCCAAGGTCGCCCGCATCGGCCATGCGGTGCTCAGAAGCCACCGCGCACGGCAGATGGTGCAGTGTTATCAAGACACACTGGGCCTGCTGTGCAGCGATGAAGTGCTGGCGCCAGACGGCACGTCGGCACTGTCATTCAACCGCGTTGATCGCGGCGACGAATTCGTCGATCACCACGTCTTGTTGATTGATGTGGGACCGAAGACAGGGCTGAACCATGTGGCCTACGAGATCCAGGACGTTGACGACTTGATGATCGGGCATGAACACTGGACCGACACCGACCGGGTCAATGCGCAGTTCAAAGGCCTGCTCACCGCCACGATCGAAAGCGCCGACGGCCCTTGGGGGCCGGCGGTTCCTGATCGCTTCTTCACACACGCACACGAATAGGATTTCGCATGGACCTGGGCATCGCAGGGCGCAAGGCCCTTGTTTGCGGCTCGACGCAGGGTTTGGGCCTGGCTTGTGCCACATCGCTGGCGCGCGAGGGCTGCATCGTCTACATCAATGGCCGCACGCAAGAGCGCGCCGAACGGGTGGCCGCCGAGCTGGCCAGCCAGACCGGTGGCGTGGCCTACGGCGTCGGTGGCGACATCACCACCGAAGCAGGCCGCCAGGCCCTGCTGCGTGCCTGCGCCGAGCCCGACATCCTGGTCAACAACAATGCCGGCCCCGCCCCAGGCAAGCTGGAAGACTTTGACCATGGCCATTGGCTCGAAGCACTGGAGGCCAACATGCTGGCCCCCGCCTTGCTGATTCGCGGTGTGCTGCCGGGCATGCGCGCGCGCAAGTTCGGGCGTATCATCAATATCACGTCGGCCATGGTGAAGTCACCCCGGCCGGGGATGGGCTTGTCAACCGGTGCGCGCGCTGGCTTAACAGCGTTCAGCAAATCGCTCTCGGTGGAGGTGGCGGTCGACAACGTGACCATCAACAACCTGCTGCCCGAACGCATCGACACCGACCGGCAACGCTTCATGGCCGAACGCATGATGCGAGACAAAGGCATCACGATGGCGCAGGCGCGCAGCCAGATCGCGCAGAGCATTGCCGCCAAGCGCTTCGGCACGCCCAAGGAATTTGGCGATGCCTGCGCCTACCTGTGCAGCGTGCAGGCCAGCTTTATCTCGGGCCAAAACCTGCAGCTCGATGGCGGCTCGTACCACGGCCTGATTTGAATGTACACAGCATGGAACTGACCGGCGAACGACACATTGCGGCGGCCATCGACACCACCTGGGCGGCGCTGAACGACCCGACCATCCTGAAGGCCTGAATCACCGGCTGCGAGTCGCTGGAACGCAGCGCGGCGACGCTTTCGTCGCCGGGCGCTGAGGCCGTTTCTTGGTCTCTGTCTCTTCGTCTCTTCGTCTCCTCGCGCCGGGCCGCTGCAGCAACACCCGGCGCCGCCATCCCCAGCCCTCACCCCTGCAAAAACCCCGCCAGCCTGCCCCGAATCAACGCATCGGCTTCGGCCATGATCCGGTCGATCAATTCCTGCACCGTGGGAATGTCATGGATCAGCCCGGCCACCATGCCGCAAGACCAGGCGCCGGCGTCCATGTCGCCTTCGAGCATGATGCGCGGGTACACGCCGGCCACCTGTTCGATGATGTCTTCGAACTTCAGTGTCGCGCCGAGCGTGCGTTCCTTTTCCAGCAGCTTTTCTACCGCCGCATTGGTGAGCACGCGCTCGGTGTTGCGCAGCGAGCGCATCACAAGCCGCGTGTCGAGTTCGCTGGCGGCCACGATCGCCTGTTTAACCTTTTCATGCACAGGCGCTTCTTTCGTGGCGATGAAGCGCGTGCCCATGTTCATGCCTTGAGCGCCCAGGGCCAACGCCGCCACCAGCGAGCGGCCGTCGGCCATGCCGCCCGAGGCGACGAAGGGAATCTTCAATTCATCGGCCGCGCGCGGCAGCAAGATGAAGTTGGGCACATCGTCTTCGCCGGGATGGCCGCCGCATTCGAAGCCGTCCACACTCACCGCATCGCAGCCGATGGCCTGGGCCTTGAGCGAATGCCGCACCGAGGTGCACTTGTGGATCACCTTGATGCCCGCTTCATGCAGCGCCGGCAACCACTTCTGCGGGTTGTTGCCCGCCGTCTCAACGACCTTCACACCGCCTTCGATGATGGCGCGGATGTAGCCCGGGTAGTCCGGCGCGGTGAGCACCGGCAAGAAGGTGAGGTTCACGCCGAACGGCTTGCTCGTCATCTCGCGGCAGCGCGCAATTTCCTGGGCCAGCAGCTCAGGCGTGCGCTGTGTCAGGCCGGTGATGATGCCCAGGCCACCGGCGTTGCTCACGGCCGCGGCCAGCTCGGCAAAGCCGACGAAGTGCATGCCGCCCTGGATGATGGGGTGCTGGATGCCGAACATTTCTGTGATCTGGGTTTTCATGTCTTGTGTCTCCTCGTGTTGATTGGAAGTGTTCTCAAACTTTATGAAGCGGTTTGCATCCGCATCACCCGCGCCGCCTCATCCGCCCGCGTGTCTTCAATCTCGCGCATCACCGCACGCAAATCCACCGGCGCATGCTTCACCTCAAAGTGCCCAGTCAATGGTGAATCAGGCATCAACATGCCGCGCTGGAACAAGTGCCAGATCTCCGGCCCGTATTGCGTGCTCAAGATCTCGGGCGCAAAGCGGCCGAAGTAATGTTTGAGATTAGCCACGTCGCGCAGCAGCATGCGCAGGGCGTGGTTGTTGCCGGCGGCGTCCACCGCTTGCGGCAGGTCGATGATCACCGGGCCGTCGGCGCTGAGCAAGATGTTGAACTCAGACAAGTCGCCGTGCACCACGCCCGCGCACAGCATGCGCACCACCTCTTGCAGCAGCGTGGCGTGGTGGGCGCGCGCTTGCTCGGGCGTGAAGGCCACATCGTTCAGGCGCGGAGCGGCGTCGCCGTGTTCGTCGCACACCAGTTCCATGATCAACACGCCGTCATGAAAGTTGTAAGGCTTGGGCACGCGCACACCGGCGCCGGCCAGGCGGTACAGGGCATCCACCTCGGCGCTTTGCCAGGCGGCTTCCTGCGCCTGCTTGCCAAAGCGCGTGCCCTTGGCCATGGCGCGGGCCTGGCGGGTGTTCTTGACCTTGCGGTTTTCGGTGTAATCAACCGCCTGGCGAAAGCTGCGGTGCGTGGCGGCCTTGTAGATCTTGGCGCAGCGCGTGTCGTCGCCACAGCGCACCACGAAGACCTCGGCTTCCTTGCCGCTCATGAGCTGGCGCACCACGCTGTCGATCAGGCCTTCGTCAATCAGGGGCAGCAAGCGTTCGGGTGGTTTCATGGGCGCATTTTGCTGCGCGCCGCCATGGCCGCGCTTTCATGCTCAGCTTCACATGCCCTTGAACAGGCCCGTGAACGAACGGCTCACCTCCAGCCGCTCGGGGTGCCCCTTGACGGTGACGATCTGGCGCCCGCGCATGTCGCGCTGCACGGCCGCGATGCAGTTCACGTTCACCAGTGTTGAGCGGTGGATTTGCCAGAACATTTTCGGGTCGAGTTCATCCACCAGCTCCTTGATCGGTTTGCGGATCAAGGCTTCGAGCTGCGTGGTCTGCACCCGGGTGTACTTCTCGTCGCTGATGAAGAACAACACGTCTTGCACCGGCAAGAGCTGGATGTTGTGGCCCACCGTGGCCTGTATCCATTGCAGGTGCGGCGTCACGCTGTGCGGCTGCAACTGCGCACCCAGTTCCCTCAACAGTTGCTGCAGCGGTTGCCGGGCGGGTTCGTCCGCGCTGGGCTCCAGGCTGCGCCGGGCTTGCAAGCGGGCCTGCACGCGGCGCACCGTCACGCCCAGGCGTTCACGCTCAGCGGGCTTGAGCACGTAGTCGGCCACGCCTTGCTCAAACGCTTGCACGGCGTATTGCTCGTAGGCGGTGAGGAACACCAATTCGGGGATGTCGTCAGCGCCGGCTAGGTTGCTGCTGTCTTCGCGCGCCGGCATTTGTGCAATCTGGCGTGCGGCTTCCACGCCGTTCAGGCCGGGCATGCGAATGTCGAGGAAGACGACATCGGGGCGCCACTCCAGCGTCAACTGCACGGCTTCAGTGCCGTTGCGCGCTTCGGCCACCACGCTCAGCTCGGGCCACACATCGGCCAGACGCATGCGCAGTTGCTCGCGCATGAGCGGCTCGTCATCTGCGATCACGGCGCGTGCGGCCAAGCCTGATGCAGGCGTGCTGGGTGCGTTCATGGCGCCATTCTGTTGGCAGCCGCAGGCCGCGGCAAGCCTCGCCATCGCGGTGTTCAACCGGCCAGGCCGCGTGCGTCTCGATAATTGCGCATGAACTCAAACACGACGAACGCTGACCCGGCCCTGCCCTTCAGCAGCCTGCCCCTTTCCCTGCCCACGCTCGAAAACCTGCAACGCCTGGGCTACGACAGCATGACGCCGATCCAGGCCGCCAGCCTGCCGCTGGCCCTGGCCGGACACGACCTCATCGCCCAAGCCAAAACCGGCAGCGGCAAAACCGCGGCTTTTGCGCTGGCCGCCTTGGCCAACTTGAACCCGCGCCGCTTTGCGGTGCAGACACTGGTGCTGTGCCCCACCCGCGAGCTGGCTGACCAGGTGACCCAAGAGCTGCGCCGCCTGGCCCGCGCTGAAGACCACATCAAGGTGCTCACGCTGTGCGGCGGCGCCACCATGCGGCCGCAGTTGGCCAGCCTGGAGCATGGTGCGCACATCGTGGTGGGCACGCCGGGGCGCCTGATGGACCATCTTGAACGCGGCAGCCTGAAGCTGGACGCGCTGAACACCCTGGTGCTCGACGAGGCCGACCGCATGCTCGACATGGGCTTCTTCGATGACATCGCCACCGTCATCAAGCAGTGCCCGGTGCAGCGCCAGACCTTGCTGTTTTCAGCCACCTACCCAGAAGGTATTGCCAAGCTCAGCGCGGCCTTCATGCGCACGCCCAAAGAAGTTAAATTGGTCGAGGCGCATGCCGCCACCAAGATCCGCCAGCTCTTTTTTGAGGTGCGCGAAGATGAACGCCTGCATGCCGTCTCACTGCTGCTCAACCACTACCGGGCCGTCAGCACGCTGGCGTTCTGCAACACCAAGCAGCGCTGCCGCGAACTGGTGCAGGTGCTGCGCGCCCAGGGTTTTGCCGCGCTTGAGTTGCATGGTGACTTGGACCAACGCGAACGCGACCAGGTGCTGGTGCGCTTTGCCAACCGCAGTTGCAGCGTGCTGGTGGCCAGCGACATTGCGGCGCGTGGCCTGGACATCAAAGAGCTTGAAGCGGTGATCAATGTCGACATCACGCCCGATGCTGCCACCCACACCCACCGCATCGGCCGCACGGCGCGGGTGGATGAATCGGGCTGGGCCTTCAGCCTGGCCAGCCTGGAAGAAATGGGCCGGGTCGGTTTGATCGAGCAAGCCGCCAACTTCAGCTCGCAGTGGAAGCTGTTGAGTGAGTTGAACAGCAGCAGCAACGAGCCGCTCACCCCACCCATGCAAACGCTGCAAATCGTGGGCGGGCGCAAGGAGAAAATCCGCCCGGGCGATGTGCTGGGTGCGTTAACGAAAGACATGGGCTTTGCCGGCGCTGACATCGGCAAGATCAACGTCAACGAGTTTTCAACCTACGTGGCGGTGCGCGCTGCCGTGGCGGCGCAGGCGCTGCGCAAGCTGAGCGCGGGCAAGGTCAAGGGGCGCAGTGTGAAGGTGCGGCTGCTGGACGATTGACGCCGCGCAGCGCGGTGCGCAAAATCAGCCCATGCTGATATTCAGACAACTCTTCGACGCCACCTCGTCCACCTACACCTATTTGTTGGGTGATTTGCGCAGTGGCGAATGCGTGTTGATCGACCCGGTGTTTGAGCAAGCGCAACGCGACGCTGCGCTGATCGGCGAACTCGGCCTGGCGCTGCGGTGGACGCTTGAAACCCATGTTCACGCCGACCACGTCACCGGCGCCTGGCTGTTGCGCCAGCGCCTGGGTAGCCGCATCGCGCTGGCCGCAGCGGCGCAGGCCAGCGGGGCAGACCGTGCGCTGGTGCACGGCGAGCGCATCGCCTTCGGCCCGCGCCATGTTGAAGTGCGTGCCACACCTGGCCACACCAACGGCTGCCTGAGCTATGTGCTCGACGATGCCAGCCGCGCCTTCACGGGTGACGCGCTGCTCATTCGCGGCTGCGGCCGCACCGACTTCCAACAAGGCGATGCACGCGCCCTGTACGGCTCGGTGCACCAGCACCTGTTCACCCTGCCCGCGCATTGCCTGCTGTACCCGGCGCACGACTACAACGGCATCACCGCCACCAGCGTGGAAGAGGAGCGCCGCTTCAACCCCCGGTTAGGCGGTGAAGCCGCCGAGGCCGACTTTGTGGGTTTCATGCAGAACCTGAACCTGCCGCACCCGAAGCAAATAGACCGCGCCGTGCCGGCCAACCTGCGCTGCGGCGAGCCGGCTGACGGCTTGGCGCCACCGGCTGAGCAAACCTGGGCCGCGCTGCGCCTGGCCTTCAGTGGGCTGTGGGAAATTGACCCGCGTGCATTGGACGATGTGCGCGCCCGGGTGCAGGTGCTGGATGTGCGCGAGCGCGATGAATTCAGCGGTGCGCTGGGGCACATTCCCGGCGCGGTGTCGCTGCCTTTGGGTGAGCTGGATGCGCGCAGCGGCGAACTCGATGCCACCCGCCCGGTGGTGGCCGTGTGCCGCTCGGGCGCACGCTCGGCACGCGCGGTGGCGATGCTGCAAAAGGCCGGCTTCAAGCAAGTCGCCAACCTGGCCGGCGGCATGCTGCGCTGGCACGTGGAGGGCGGCGCCTTGAGCGGAGGGTTTGCGGAATGACTGGCTGTGTGTTGCAGGCCTGAGGGGCACAACGGCGGTCAGGCCGGCGGCGCGGCTTCAAGCAAGGGCGGCTGGTGTTTCGCCCACCCCATCATCGGCTGTCGTCGAATGTGAACCCATGCAGCCCGATGACGAGCAGTTCGCCCCCCGTCCGGGCTTGGCGCTGCGCAGGCTCGATGCTGGCGCGCCGGCCCACAACCTGCAGCACCCAACTGCGCCCGTCAAGGCCGCGCAACACGCCCTTGGCGCGCAGCACGCCGCTGCCTGGTGCGGCCAGCCGTTGGGCCCAGGCCGGCACGTCTTGCGGCGCATCGAAGCGCAGGCTGTGGCTGGCGAACCGCGACGCCGCAGGCACCACCATGCGGCCACTGGGCTGCCAGGCTTTCGCGTCAAGCGCGCTGTGCGCCAGCGCTTGAACACCGAGCACCAGCGCAACCGGTATTTGCGCCTGCACGGCGTCGACAACGGGTGCAGCAGGCGCCACCGTGCCCAGCCAAGCGTGCAGCTCAGCCAGCGCCGGCGGCGTCACCCGCTCGCACTTGTTGAGCACGATCACATCGGCGCCGCGCAATTGCTGCTGCACGGTTTCGCCCAAGTAGGCATCGGCTGCACGCTCACGCACGGTTTGGGCATCGGCCAACAACACGATGCCCGCCACTTGCACGCCCGGCGCTAACGCCGCCGTGCGTGCCACGGCATGCGGCAGGCCGACGCCGCTGGTTTCGATCAACACCACGTCGGGCGGCGGTTGGCGCTGCATCACCTGGGCCAGCGTGCCCACCAGGTCGGCGCCGAAGCTGCAACACACGCAGCCACCGGATAAGGCGAGCACCTCAGCGATCACGTCTTCTTGCTGGCCTTCAATCAAATCGGCGTCAATGGCCAGTTCGCCGAAATCGTTCACCAGCACCGCAATGCGCTGGCCGCCGGCATGGCGCAGCAAGTGGTTCACCAGCGTGGTCTTGCCCGCGCCCAGGTAGCCGCCGATGACGATGACCGGCACCGTGGCGCCGGGCGGCGCAGGCGTGGCTGTCACGCCGCGAACACGCGCCCGCCCTGCACCGTGCCCCACACGCGAACGTCTTTCAGCGCATCGGGTGCCATGGCCAGCGGGTCGTCTTCGAGCACGCAAAAGTCAGCCCGTTTGCCGCATTCAATCGAGCCCACCTCACCATCAAGCCTGAGCGTGTAGGCCGCCCCCAGGGTGATGGCATGCAGCGCCTGCGCCACGCTGATGCGTTCATGCTCGCCCAGCACCGCGCCGCTGGCCGTGAGCCGGTTCACCGCGCACCAGGCGGTGAACAACGGGCCCAGCGGGGTGATGGGGGCATCGCTGTGAATGGCCAGCGGCACGCCTTCGCGCAGCGCGGTGGCACAGGCGTTCATGCGCTGCGCGCGCTCAGGACCCAGGGTGATGGCGCGGTGCTGGTCGCCCCAATAGAAATGGTGGTTGGCAAACAAGTTGGCGCACAGGCCTAACACTTTCATGCGCCGGAACTGGGCCGCATCGGCCATTTGCACATGCTGCAGCGTGAAGCGGTGGTCGCTCGCGGGCTGGCCACGCAGCGCTTGCTCCATGCAGTCGAGGGCCAGCGCGGTGGCTTCGTCGCCGTTGGTGTGGGTGTGCACCCGCACGCCTTGCGCCAGAGCCAGCGCGTAGCACTCGCGCATGGCTTCGGGCGCGGTGCACCAAAGCCCGTTCGGCGCGCCGTTGTAGTAGCCGGGCCAGCGCAGGCGGGCTGAAAAACCTTGGATGGAACCGTCGGCCACCACCTTGATGGCGCCCAGGCGCAGGGCGTCGGTGCTGCGTGCGCGCAGCGCCACGGCGCGTGCCACGGCAGCGGCCGGCGCCATGCCGATCATGCGCAGCAGCGGCACCACGCGGGCGGGGAAGTCTTGCGCGCCGGTGGTGGCCAGCAGCGTGGCCAGTTCATCATCACCCAGCGTGACGGCCAAGTCTGTGGCGGTGGTGACGCCGGCACGCACGCACAGCTTGCCGAAGGCGCGAATGCCGGCCTCGTCACCAGAAAGAAAGTTGCGGGTCAGGCCCACGATGGCGAGTGCGCCGCCCATGGCATCCGGGCCTTTCAGTTCGCCAGTGGGCAGGCCATCCGTGCCCAGCGGCATGCCGGGGTGGCTGATGCCGGCGCGCAGCATGCCCAGCGCTTGCAGAGCCGCGGAGTTGACGTTCAGGATGTGGCCGCTGGCGTGCATCACCCCCACCGGGCGCGTCGCGCTGACGCGGTCGAGGTCTTCGCGCGCGCAACGCTTGGCGCCGAAGTAGATGGGGTCGAAGCCCCAGCCGGTGACCGGGCCCGCGCCCTGCGTGGCGGCCTGGCTGAGCGCGGCCACCACGGCGCCAAGGCTCTTGGCACCGGGCCAGGTGCGGCCATCGGGGTCGGCCAAATCAAAGTAGCCGCAGTAGGTGTAGCGCCACAGCGTGCCGGCCATCAGGTGGCTGTGGCCTTCCACCAGGCCGGGCTTGAGCACCTTGTCTTTGAAGCGCTCGCACAGCTCGTGCGCGCCCCAGCCGGCCAGTTCAGCCAGGCTGCCCACACCGAGGATGCGGCCATCGCACACCGCCACATGGCTGGCCCGCGGGCACGCCGGGTTCATGGTGATGATGCTGCGCGCGGCGTAGAGGGTGGTGAGGTGGGCGGTGGTGGCCATGGTGGGTTCGGCGGCGCAGTGGGCAACGGTTCAGTATGTCGCAGCGCCCGGCGCTGCCGCGGCGCAGGATTGGTGCAAACCCCGGCAGGCGCGCCGTGCAACACAGGCAAGACTCGCAGGCTCGAAATGCGGCACCATTGCCGCCCCGCCACACCACCCGCAAAGGATGCGCCATGGGCCACGCCGAACCTCAAGTTGCCACC
>JANOXU010000044.1:0-54477 GCA_031418595.1 Burkholderiales bacterium | reverse complement strand
TGTTGAAGTCGCCGAGCAGCACCAAGTTGGCATGCGTGGCCAGTTCTAGCGCCAGCCAGTCGCGCAAGCCGTGCAGCCAGCGCATCTTGTACTGAAACTTGGGGCTGTCGGGCGCCTGGCCGTTGGGCATGTAGGCGCACACCACGCGCATGCCGGCCACGCTGGCCGCCAGCACGCGCGCCTGGTCATCCTCAAAGCCGGCAATGTTCCTCATCACCAAACCGGCGGCTTCACGCGACAACAACGCCACGCCGTTGTAGGTCTTCTGCCCAAAGCGCTGCACCTGGTAGCCCGCGGCTTCAATCTCGGCCAGTGGGAACTTGTCGTCGATGAGCTTGGTTTCCTGCAGCGCCAGCACGTCCACCGGGTTCGTGGCCAGCCAATCCAGCACTTGCGGCAAGCGCACGGCCAGGGAGTTGATGTTCCAGGTAGCGAGTTTCATGGCGCGCGGCGGCTGGCCATCAAATATGCAGCCAGGCCAACCCACCCAGCACGACGCCGATGGCACCCGCGGTGAGGGTCACGCCGGCGAACCAGCGCTTCTTGGTCAGCAGCGCGATCGCCGCCATGGCGATGGCCACTTGCAGCGCCGTGGTGGCCTGGGCCCAGCGGTGGTGCTGGTGGATCTGCTGGTCGCTGCGCATGTCCCAGTCCTTGGCTTCGGCTTCGAGCTTGTCGGCCGCCACCTTGATCTCGGCCTTTTCCCCCTTGTAGCGCGCGATCTCTTTGTCGTACTGCGGCTTCTTGTCGTCGCCCACCAAGACCAGGGCGAGTTCGGCCAGGTTTTGCTTGCCGCTCTTGGCCTGGTAGTAATTCCATTGGTTAGCCGCCTCGGTCTTTTTGATGGCCGCGTTGTTCTTGAACAGCCCGGCGTTGGCTTGCGTGGCCCCGCCCATGTAGCCGAACATGGCGCCGATGGTGGCCAAGATGGCGGTGGCCACCGCCAACTGGCCGGCGAAACCATCGCTGCCGTGCTGCGCCACGTGTTCCATTTCGTGGTCGTGCGGGCCGTGCACGTGAAAGCCTGTTCCGGACATGGTGTCGTTCCTTCGTTGTTGGGTGTGCCGGCGGCACAATCTCGCTTCGGTCAGCGCGGCCTTCGGGTTCACAGAACTTTACCCCTGACGCAAGCCGGCGTTACGCTGCCGCGGCATCGTGCAAGTCTTCATTCACTGCACTGTTGGAACCATCATGAAACTGCAAGGCAAGTCGATTCAGTGTGTCGTGGCCACCCTGTTGGTGGCATTGGCCGGCGGCACAGCCAGCCTGGCTCTGGCCGAAGGCCGGCATGGCCACGGCGGGATGGGCGGCATGGGCGGCATGCACATGAGCGAGCGCATGCTCGACGGCGTCAACGCCACCCCCGAGCAGCGCACGCAGATCAAACAGATCATGCAAAGCGCGATGACGGATTTGGCCGCCCAACGCGAAGCCGGCCGCGCGCTGCGCCTGCAGGCCATGAATGTGTTCACGCAGCCCTACGTGGATGCCAACGCCGCCGAGGCGCTGCGCCAGCAGATGCTGGCCCGGCACGACCAGGCCAGCAAGCGCATGATGCAGGCCATGATTGAGGCCAGCCGTGTGCTCACCCCCGACCAGCGCCGCCAGTTGGCCGAAGGCCTGGCCAAACGGCAAGAGATGATGCAGCGCCACCAGCGCGAGCGCGGCCAGATGGACAAGCGCGGCTAATACCATTTACTCATGGCCAAAAGGCTGCTGCTGATCGACGACGATGCCCGCTTGACGGGCATGGTGGGCGACTACTTGCGCAGCCATGGCCATGAGGTGGATGTGGCCGCCACCCTGGCCGCGGGCCGCGCGCAACTGCGCATCCTGAGCTATGACGCGCTGCTGCTCGACCTGATGCTGCCCGACGGCGATGGCCTGGAATTCACCCGGGAACTGCGTGCCGATGTGCGCACGCGGCGCTTGCCGCTGCTGATGCTCACCGCGCGCGGCGAGCCGCTGGATCGCATCGTCGGCCTTGAACTTGGGGCCGATGATTACCTGCCCAAACCGTTCGAGCCGCGCGAACTGCTGGCCCGCGTGAAGGCCTTGCTGCGGCGTGCCGCGCCCGAAACCGGCAGCGACGAGGTGTTGCGTTTTGGCCGCCTTGAAATCGACCTCGGCGCGCACCAGGCCCGCCTGGGCGGCCAGCCGTGCGAGCTGACCAGCCACCAGTTTGATTTGCTGGTGGTGCTGGCGCGCAGCCCGGGGCGTGTGCTCAGCCGCGACCAGATCATGGATTCACTCAAGGGCCACCCGCTGGATGCGTTTGACCGCAGCATCGACGTGCACATCTCGCGCATCCGCGCCGTGATCGAAGACGACCCTAAAGCACCGCAGCGCGTGCTCACCGTGCGCGGCGCGGGTTACCTGTTTGCCAAGAAGCAAGACGGCGTCGAAGGCGGCGCTGCGGCCACCGGTCTGGCCTGAACGTCGAACCGGCTGCGCGGCGTGCGTTCGCTGTACCTGCGCATCTACCTCACTGTTGTGGCCGCGCTGGCGCTGTTTGCGCTGGTGTCGGGCTTGGTCTGGCAGCAGCATGTTGAGCAGGAGCGCGAGCGCAGCAGCAATGGCGCGCAAGAGCGCGCGGCGGCCTGGGGCGAATTGCTGCAGCGCTCTTTGCCCGGCGGTGAAGCACCCCATGAAGACCAGGCGCGCGCGCTGCAGGAATGGTCGCAACGCCTGCGCCTGCCCATGGCGCTGGACGATGCCAACGGGCAGCGCATCGGTGCCTCGGAGTCCTTCACCCGGCGCGAGGCCGAAGGGTCGAGCCGGCGCATCAGCACCATCCGCCTCGATGACGGCCGCACGCTGTGGTTGATGCGCCCCGGCCCGCGCCCGCGGCTTGACGGGTCTGGTGGCCCCGGTGGCCCCGGCGGGCCCGGTGCGCGCCGTGAGCCCCCAGGGGATGGCCCGGATGGCCGGCCCGGCAGCGACTGGTGGCGCAGCCCGCCGCTGTTGCGCGCCATGTGGCCCGAAGGCCGCGGCCTGGTGCTGTTGCTGGTGGTGCTGTTCCTGGCCGTGGCCGCCGGCGCCTGGCCCGTGGTACGCCGCCTGACGCGCCGGCTTGAAGCCTTGAAGCAGGGCGTTGAAGCGCTGGGCGACGGCCAATTGCAGCGCCGCGTCGATGAGCAGGGCAGTGATGAAGTGGCCGCGCTGGCGGTGAGCTTCAACCGCGCTGCCGCACGCATCGAGGCGTTATTGGCCACGCACAAGACGCTGCTGGCCAACAGCAGCCATGAGCTGCGCTCACCGCTGGCGCGGCTGAAGATGGCGGTGTCGTTGCTCGAAGACGCACCCGCGGCGCAGCATGCCCGGCTGCATCAGGAAATCCACACCAACATCGCCGAACTCGACGCCTTGGTCGAAGAGGTGTTGATGCTCAGCCGGCTCGACGCCGTGGGCCGTGTGGAGCGCAAGGAAAGCGTTGAGCTGCTGGCCCTGGCGGCCGAAGAAGCGGCGCGCTTCGAAGCGCAGGCCCAGGGCACCACGGTCACCGTGCTGGGTGACGAGAGGCTGCTGCGCCGCCTGGTGCGCAACCTGCTCGAAAACGCGCAGCGCTATGGCGGCGGTGAATTCAGCACTGAGGTGACCAAACCCGGCGATCAAGGCCAGCAGGCCGTGATCAGCGTGTGCGACCGCGGCGGCGGCGTGCCACCCGAGCTGCGCGAACGCATCTTCGAGCCCTTCTTCCGCCTGCCCGGCCATGCCGAGCGCGAAGGCGGCGTTGGCCTGGGCCTGGCCCTGGTGCGCCAGATCGCCCAGCAGCACGGCGGCCAGGTGCGTTGCCAGCCGCGCGAAGGCGGCGGCAGTTGCTTCGTGGTCACGCTGCCGGCTTGACGCTGCCGTAGGGCTGGCCGCGCAACACCGCGGCCAGCACCGTCAGCAACACCGCCGCGGCCAACAGCAGGCCCAGGGTGGAGGCCACCCAATAGCCGGGCGCGCCAAGCAGGGCGGGCGGCGTCAGGCCCCAGACATCGAACGCCAACACGTAGCCGCCGCCCAGGCCCACGCCCCATAACGAGCCGGCAAACACGAACATCGGCAAGGTGGCCACGCGGTAGGCGCGCAGCGCGAAGGTGGCCACCGTTTGTGCCGCGTCAACCAGGTGAAACAGGGGCAACCAGGCCAGCAGCGGCAAGCAGGCTGCGGCCACCGCGACGTCGGGCGTGTACCAGCGCACCACCTGCTCGCGCCCCAGGTACACGGCCAGCCCCAGCGCAGCGGCCAGCGCAGTGGCCAACTGCACACCATGCCAGGCCACGCGCCGTGCATCGGGCCCGTCTTGCGCGCCGATGCGTTGCGCGGCCAGCGTGCTGGTGGCGCTGCCCACGGCCAGCGGCAGCATGAACATCATCGACACCAGGTTCACCGCAATCTGGTGCCCGGCCAGTGCCGTGGTGCCCAGGCGGGCAATGAACAGCGACATGAAGGCAAAGCCGGTGACTTCGATCAGGATCGACAAGCCCATCGGAACGCCCAGCTTGAGCTGGTTGAGCAAGGCCGCGCGATCGGGCCGGTGCAGGCCGCGGCCCCACAGCTCGAACGGTTGGTAGTGGGGGTCGCGGCGCAACAACCAGCCCGCGGCCAGGGCCTGCGCCCACATACATAGACAAGTGGCCAGCCCGGCACCGGCCACGCCCAGGCTGGGCACGTGGGCCGCCGGCCAACCAAAGATCAACAAGGCCGACAATGGCACCTTCAGCGCCAGGCCGCACACCTGCAAGACCATCACCGCCTTGGGCCTTGAAATGGCACTGTTGAAACCGCGAAAGGCGGTGAACAGCAGTGAGGCAGGCAACGAAAAGGCCAGCATCAGCAAATAGGTTTGGGCCTTGTCTTGCACGTCCAGCGGAATCTGGAACAGGCCCAGGAAGGCGCCCGGCACCAGCAGCAAGGCGCTGCCCACGAACGACAGCCCCAGCGTCAGCCACACGGTCTGGTGCAACTGGCGCCCGGCCTGCGCCAGCCGGCGCGCGCCGAAGTGCTGGCCAACGATCGGGCCGATGGCCAGCACCATGCCCATGAAGCCGATGAAGACGGTGAGGTAGGCCACCTGGCCGATGGCCAGCGCGGCGAGGTCGAGCGCCGAGTGGTGCGACAGCAGCAGGGTGTCGATGGTGGTGAAGGCGACCACCGCCAACTGGCCAATGAGCACCGGCCAGGCCAGGGCGGCGATGCGCCGCACGCTGTGCCAGGTGGCGGCCGCCGTCATCAGCGCGGCGCGGGGGCGTCCGCCAGGGCGCCGCCGGCCAGATTGGCCCGCTCAAGGTAGCGGTTAAAACGCCAGGCCGTGGCCTGCAAGGTGATGCGGCGCCAGACCTGGCGCTTCTGGCCGGGCGTGTAGACCTGCCACTGTTTCACTTCGTCGAAGCTGCGCCCGCAGCCCTTGCATTCAGCGTCACCCTGGCTGGTGGAGCAAATGGCGATGCACGGCGCATCGGGCGTGCTGGCGTACCACTGCAACCAGGCGGCGCTGGCGGCTTTGGGCATGCTGGCTTCGTCGCATTCCACTTCGCGGTGGTAGACCATCAGGCCATACACCGTGGCCAAGGCGCGCACTTCGGCGCAGGCGCTGATGCCATCGGGCGAGGGCGAGCGCGCGCGCCACCAGTTGATGGCGCTTTCAATGTCGGTGATGTGGATGCCGGCCATGCTGGCCTGGTTGTCGAAGTTAACGATAGACCTCAGCCGCCAAGCCCCATGGCCGCGCGCACTTCACCCATGGTTTGGCGCGCCACCTTGCGTGCGCGTTCGGTGCCGGCTTCCAGGATCTCGATCACCCGCCTGGGCTGGCTGATGTAAGGCGCCGCGCGCTCGCGCCAGGGCGCCTGCTCGCGCAGGATGGCGTCGATCACCGGCTGCTTGCATTCCAGGCAGCCAATGCCCGCCGTGGTGCAACCGGCCACCACCCATTCGCGCGTGGCTGCGTCGCTGTACACCTGGTGGAACTGCCACACCGGGCAGCGCTCGGGGTTGCCGGCATCGGTGCGGCGCACGCGCTGCGGGTCGGTGGGCATGCGCTTGATCTTGCGTTCCACTTCGGCCGGCTCTTCACGCATGGCGATGGCGTTGCCGTAGCTCTTGCTCATCTTCGCGCCGTCCAAGCCCGGCAGCTTGGTCACTTCGGTGTGCAGGGCCTGGGGCTCGACCAGGATCGCCTGGCCGCTGCCGCGCAGGTGGCCTTGCAGCAACTCGGCGTCTTCGCGCGGCAAGGTGGCGGCCTGCACGGCACGCTGGATCAGCGCTTCACCCTTGGCCAGGGCTTCGGCGGCGCCGGTTTCGCCGAATGCGCGCTTTTGCTTTTCAAGGTAGCGCGCATCGTCTTTGTTTAACCGGGCCTGGGCGGCGGCCACGCGGGCAGCGAAGTCGGGCGGGCGGCCATACAAGTGGTTGAAGCGGCGCGCGGTTTCGCGTGTCAGTTCCACATGCGACGACTGGTCTTCCCCCACCGGCACGAAGGCGGCCTTGTACATGAGGATGTCGGCCGCTTGCAGCAGCGGGTAACCCAGGAAGCCATAGGTTGCCAGGTCGCGGTCCTTCAGCTTTTCGATCTGGTCTTTGTAGGTCGGCACACGCTCCAGCCAACCCAGCGGCGTGCCCATGGCCAGCAGGGTGAACAGCTCGGCATGTTCGGGCAGCCGGCTTTGCCGGAAGATGGTGCTGCGCTCGGGATCCAGGCCGGCGGCCAGCCAGTCGGTGACCATCTCGTAGACGCTTTGCGCAATGACCTCGCGGCCTTCGTAGTGCGTGGTCAGGGCGTGCCAGTCGGCCACGAAGTAAAAGCACTCGTAGGGGTCTTGCACCCGGTCTTGCAAGCGCACCCAGTTTTTAAGGGCGCCGTGGTAGTGGCCCAGGTGCAGGGCGCCGGTGGGGCGCATGCCGGAGAGAACGCGCTGTTGCATGGGTGCGGGGCGGGCGTAGAAGGAAGCCGGCGATTTTGGCAGACGTACACTGCGCGCCGCCTTGGCCCCCGGCCCGCCGCACCTCACCGCATGAAGCGAATCGTTATCTTGATCTCCGGCCGCGGCTCCAACATGGAATCCATCGTCAACGCCTGTGCAGTTGAGCAATGGCCGGCGCAGGTGGTGGCGGTGGTGGGCAACCGGGGCGACGCATCAGGCCTGGGCTGGGCACGCGAACGCGGCATCGCCACCGCCGTGGTCAACCACCGCGCGTTCACCCGGCGCGAGGCGTTCGATGGCCAGTTGGCCGAGCAGGTGGCCGACTTCACACCCGATGTGGTGGTGCTGGCCGGCTTCATGCGCATCCTGGGCGCGGCCTTCGTGCAGCGCTTCGAGGGGCGGGTGCTCAACATCCACCCGTCATTGCTGCCGCTGTTCCCCGGCTTGCACACGCATCAACGCGCGCTGGATGCGGGCTGCAAAGTGGCCGGCGCCACGGTTCATTTCGTGACGGCTGAACTCGACCACGGCCCCATCGTCATCCAAGCCGTGGTGCCCGTGCTCGCCGGTGACAATGAAGCCACCCTGGCCGCGCGCGTGTTGCAGCGCGAGCACCTCATCTACCCGCGCGCGGTGCACTGGTTCGTGCTGGGCCAGCTTCACATCACGGCCGGCCGGGTTGTTCACACCGAAGGCCAGCCGCAACAGCTTCTGTAGACCATGCATCCCAATGCCTTGCTGGACCTGAGCGCGCAGTTGCTCGAACGCGTGCTGCGCTTTGATTCGCCGGCTGACAGCCTGGTGTCTTCGTTCCTGCGGGCGCACAAAGAGCTGGGTCAGCGCGAGCGCCACACGCTGGCCGAAACCACCTACCAGGTGCTGCGCGAACGCTTGCGCTACCAGCACCTGGCAGCGGGTGGCGCAGCGCCGCCGTTTCGCCGGCTGGCGATCCTGGGTTGGCAGGGCGCACACAACTTCTTGCTCAGCGGCATGAACGATGAAGAGCGCGCCTGGCTGGAACGAGCGCGCAAGGCCGAAGCCGCCGGGCTGCCCGACAAGCTGCGCCACAACCTGCCCGATTGGTTGTCGGGGCAATTGCTTGAGCAGTTCGGGGCTGAAGACTTCTGGCCCGCCGTGCAGGCCTTGAACCGGCCTGCGGCGCTTGACTTGCGCGTGAACGTGCTCAAGGCCAAGCGCGAAGCGGTGCAGGCGGCGTTGGCCGAGCAGGGCATCACCGCCGTGCCCACGCCCTATTCCCCCTGGGGCCTGCGCCTGGCCGACAAGCCAGCCTTGCAACTGCTGCCGGCGTTCAAGCAAGGCGACTTTGAAGTGCAAGACGAAGGCAGCCAACTGCTGGCCCTGTTGCTCGATGCACGCCGCGGCGAGATGGTGGTTGACTTCTGCGCCGGCGCCGGCGGCAAGACCCTGGCCATTGGCGCGGGCATGCGCAACACGGGGCGCCTGTATGCGTTCGACACCTCGGGCCACCGCCTGGCCGCGCTCAAGCCGCGCTTGGCGCGCAGTGGGCTGAGCAATGTCTACGCGGTGCAGATTGCGCATGAGCGCGACGACCGCATCAAACGCCTGGCGGGCAAGATCGACCGCGTGCTGATCGACGCGCCGTGCTCCGGGTTGGGCACCTTGCGCCGCAACCCCGATTTGAAGTGGCGCCAGACCCCCGGCTCGATCGCCGAGTTGCAAGACAAGCAGCGTGCGATCCTGGCCAGCGCGGCGCGGCTGCTTAAACCGGGTGGGCGCCTGGTGTATGCCACTTGCAGCCTGCTGCGTGCCGAGAACGAAGTGATCGCCGACGAATTTACCCAAGCCCAGGCCGGCAACTTCACGGTGCTGCCTGCGGCCACGGCGCTGGCCGAGGCCCGCGTGGCGCAACCAGAAGCCCTGACCCAGGGTGATCATCTGCGCCTGTGGCCACACCGCCATGCCACCGATGGTTTCTTTGCCGCGGTGTGGCAGCGGGTTTGACAGATTGCGAGCACAGCGTTTGCACCGGTTCAAGAGGGCTTATCAGCGGTAAGGCTTTGTCAGCCTCGCACCCTACAATGCCCGGCTTGCCCAAAAACCGGGCTTGAAGGATGTACATGAGTGATTTTTCCGTTGTCCACGATGCTGTGGTCAATCTGCTTTCCCACGGCCTGCTGCAAGCCACCTGGTGGCAAGTGCTGCTGGCCACCTTGGTGATGACGCACATCACCATCAGCGCGGTGACGATCTTCCTGCACCGCGCCCAGGCGCACCGTGCGCTTGAGCTGGGCCCGGTGCCGGCGCATTTCTTCCGCTTCTGGCTGTGGCTGTCCACCGGCATGGTGACCAAGGAATTCGTTGCGGTACACCGCAAACACCACGCCAAGTGCGAAACCGAGGAAGACCCGCACAGCCCGCAAACGCGCGGCATCAAGGCCTTGCTGCTCACTGGCGTGGAGCTGTACCGCACCGAAGCCGCGATTCCCGAAACCATCGCCAAGTACGGCCACAACACGCCCGATGATTGGCTGGAACGCAACCTCTACACCCGCTTCAGTTGGCAGGGCGTGGGCGTGATGCTGATCCTGAATCTGGCATTGTTCGGCGCCATCGGTGCCACGGTTTGGGCCGTGCAGATGCTGTGGATTCCGGTCATGGCCACCGGCATCATCAATGGCATTGGCCACTGGTGGGGTTATCGCAATTTCGAAGCACCCGATGCGTCACGCAATGTTGTGCCCTGGGGCATCCTCATTGGCGGCGAGGAACTGCACAACAACCACCACACCTATCCCACGTCAGCGCGCTTCTCGGTCAAGCCGTATGAATTCGACATCGGCTGGGTCTACATCCGCGCCATGGAAATGATCGGCTGGGCCAAGGTCAAGAAGACCGTGCCGCAGCTCAAGCTGGGCAGCATCCGCCCGGTGGCCGACGACAAGACGCTGGAAGCGTTGATCGCCAATCGCTATGAAGTCATGGCCAAGTACGCCGCCGGCGTGCGCGCGGCCTGCACCACCGAGCTCGATCGGCTCAAGGCCCAAGGTGCGCAGAACACCGCGCGCTGGAAGGAAATGAGCCTGGCCCAGCGCTGGCTGCACCGTGATGTGGAAATGATCCCGCAGGGGGTGAAGCCCGAGCTGGCCCAAGCGCTGCGCGCCAACCCGGCGCTTGACAAGCTGGTCGCCATGCGCGAAGAGCTGCGCCAGTTCTGGACGCGCACCAACGTGAGCGCCGAGCAACTCGTTCACGAGCTGCAAGCCTGGTGCCACAAGGCTGAAGCTAGCGGCATCACTGCGCTGCAGGAGTTCTCGTACAAGTTGCGTGCCGCACACGCCTGACCCTCTTGTTAGCCGGCGCAAGACGCGCCGGCAATAAAAAACCCGCCTGGTGGCGGGTTTTTTTATGGGCGCCTGAGCTGAATCACTTCAGCTTGGTTTCCTTGTAGATCACATGCTTGCGCGCAACCGGGTCGAACTTTGAGAACTCCAGTTTGCCTGGGGTGGTTTTCTTGTTCTTGTTGGTGGTGTAGAAATGCCCGGTGCCGGCTGACGATTCCAGCTTGATTTTCTCGCGTCCGCCTTTGGTGGCCATGCTGTGCTCCTTCGGGTTACAGGGCGCCGCGGGCGCGCATGTCTTGAACGAGCTGGTCGATGCCTACCTTGTCGATCAGACGCAGCGCCGCGTTCGTGATGCGCAAGCGTACCCAGCGGTTTTCAGTCTCGACCCAGAAGCGGCGGTACTGCAAGTTGGGCAGCCAGCGGCGCTTGGTTTTGTTGTTGGCGTGAGAAACATTGTTCCCCACCATTGGGCCCTTGCCCGTGACCTGACAGACGCGTGCCATGACGCTTCTCCATTCGTGAACGTTCGTGAACGTGACAGCCGTTTCCGGCAAAGCCGCAGATTATAGACGCAGCCGGCGTGCGCCCTGTCGCCTCACCCCGCCTGTTGTTCCAGGAAGCGTTGCGCGTCCAGGGCCGCCATGCAACCGGTGCCGGCGCTGGTGATGGCTTGGCGGTAGACATGGTCTTGCACATCGCCCGCAGCAAACACGCCATCGATGCTGGTCATGGTGGCCAGGCCGGACAAGCCCGAGCGGGTGATGATGTAGCCGTCTTTCATCTCCAACTGGCCTTTGAACAAGTCGGTGTTGGGCTGGTGGCCGATGGCGATGAAGCAGCCCTTCAAGGTCAGCTCAGTTGTGGCCTCGCCTTGAGTGGCCTTCAAGCGCACACCGGTCACGCCGCTGGCATCACCCAACACTTCATCGAGCGTGTGCCATAGGTGCAACTGCATCTTGCCGCTGGCCACCTTGGACATCAGCTTGTCAATCAGGATGGCTTCAGCGCGGAACTTGTCGCGCCGGTGCACCAGGTGCACTTTCGAGGCAATGTTCGACAAGTACAGCGCCTCTTCCACCGCCGTGTTGCCGCCGCCCACCACGCAGACTTCTTGGTCGCGGTAGAAAAAGCCGTCGCAAGTGGCGCAGCCGCTCACACCGCGACCCATGAACGCCGTTTCGCTGGGCAGGCCCAGGTACTTGGCGCTGGCGCCGGTGGCCAGCACCAGCGCGTCGCAGGTGTAGGTGCCGTTGTCGCCGTTCAGCTTGAACGGCCGTGCGCTCAGGTCGGCTTCGTTGATGTGGTCGAAGATGATGCGGGTGTCGAAGCGCTCGGCATGCTTTTGAAAGCGCTCCATCAACTCCGGCCCCTGCACGCCATCGACGTCGGCCGGCCAGTTGTCCACATCGGTGGTGGTCATCAGTTGCCCGCCCTGGGCCATGCCGGTGACGAGCACCGGCTTCAAGTTGGCGCGTGCTGCGTAAATGGCTGCGGTGTAGCCGGCCGGGCCGGAGCCCAGGATCAAAACACGGGCATGCGTGGTGGTGACGGTCATGTTTGGCAGAGGAGCAAGGGTGGTTGGCCGGCGCCAGGCAGCGCACTGGGAGGTAGATTGACCTTTGTTCCACTGTTCGAGGGACGGCCAATCGGCACAATATGTGAATTCTAGTGATCGCGTTTCAAGAGCCGCGGTCTGCGTTGAATCAACCACTGTGGAAGGACTGTCGATGTCCCTGATGTCCAACCTGGACCTGATCCGTCGGGTGCCGCTGTTTTCCTTGCTCACCAATGACCAGGCCCAAGCGGTAGCAGACGGCATCGTCAAGCGGCGCTTTCGCCGCGGCGAACTCGTGGTCGAGCAAGGTCGAAAAACGAATTCGCTGTTCATCCTGCTCAATGGCCGCGCGCGCGTGCTCACGGCCGACAACCGTGGCCGTGAAGTGATCCTGGCCGTGTTGGAGGCGGGCGACTATGTGGGCGAGATGAGTCTGATCGACAACGAGCCGCATTCGGCCACCGTGCGTGCCGAGGTGCAGTGCGACATGCTGGTGCTGTCGCGCCCAGATTTCTCGCGCTGCCTGCCCGAGAACACCACGCTGAGCTACGCCATCATGCGCGGCCTGGTGCGCCGCTTGCGCAATGCCGATCGCCAAATCGAATCGCTGGCCTTGCTTGATGTGTACGGCCGCGTGGCTCGCACGCTGCTCGACATGGCCGAAGACGACAACGGCATCAAGATCATCCGCCACAAGGTGTCGCGCCAGGACATGGCCAAGGTCGTGGGCGCGTCGCGCGAAATGGTCAGCCGCGTGATGAAGGATCTGGAAGAACGCGGCGTCATCGAAACGCAGGAAGACAGCTCGGTGATCCTGAAGGAACGCCTGACCACCGATTGAACAGGAACGAGGCGGCGAGTGGCATTCAGGCCATACTCGCGCCCATGAGTTTCCCCCTCGGTTCCTTGAGCGCCGAAGGCGCCCCACCCACCTACACGCGCGGCCGCGCCCGGCCCACCGCCACACCGGCCGCACCGGCCCCGCGCTGGCACTTGCAGGCCGGCTTGTTGATCGGCGGCGCGCTGTGGCTGCTGCTGCTGATTGCTCTGGCCACGCACAGCGCGCTTGACCCGGGCTTTTCAAGTTCGGGCAACGGCGCACCGCTGCGTAACGCCGCCGGGCCCGTGGGCGCGTGGTTGTCTGACGTGGCCTATGCACTGTTCGGTTTTTCCGCCTGGCTGCTGCTGCTGGTGGGGCTGCGGCAGTGGTTGGCGGCCTGGGCTCGCTTGTTGCGCCAAGGGCAGGCGCTGCCTGTGCAGGTGCCAGTTAGCGCGGCGCAGCGCTGGCTGTTCTGGGCCGGCTTGGCGCTGCTGATGGCCGCGGCTTGTGCGCTTGAATCAACCCGCCTGTACCGCTGGGAGACGAACCTGCCGGGCGGCCATGCCGGCGGCGTGCTCGGCTATGCGCTGGGTGCGGTGTCCACGCGCTGGCTGGGCTTTGCCGGCTCGGGCGTGGTGTGGATCGCCGCGCTGGTGGCCGGCTTGGCCATGGCCTTGCAGTTTTCCTGGCTGCACTGTGCCGATTGGCTCGGCACGCGCATTGACGCCTTGCGCGAACGGCTGCAAGAGCGTCAACAGGCCCGGGAAGACCGCCGCATCGGCGCGCAGGCCACGTTGGAACGCAAGCTGGTGGTGGAAGAAGAGCGCCTGCATGAGCAGCAAGTGCATGAGCCCTTGCTGATCGAGCCAACGGTGTTGGTGGTGCCCGAATCCAAGCGCGTCATCAAGGAGCGCCAGAAGCCGCTGTTCGCAGAACTCGAAGACACCCGCTTGCCGCAGGTGGAGTTGCTCGATGCCGCGCCGGCGCGCAGCGAAACCGTCACGCCCGAGTCGCTGGAAATGACCTCGCGCATGATCGAAAAGAAGTTGAAAGACTTCGGCGTTGAAGTGCGCGTGGTGGCCGCCTCGCCCGGCCCGGTGATCACGCGCTACGAGATCGAGCCCGCCACCGGCGTCAAGGGCTCGCAGGTGCTGGGCCTTGCCAAAGACCTGGCGCGGTCGCTCTCGCTGGTGAGCATTCGCGTGGTGGAAACCATTCCAGGCAAGAACTACATGGCGCTGGAATTGCCCAATGCCAAGCGCCAGATGATCCGCCTGGCTGAAATTCTGGGCTCGCAGGTCTACAACGATGCCAGCTCGCTGCTGACCATCGGCCTGGGCAAAGACATCATCGGCAACGCCATCGTGGCCGACTTGGCCAAGATGCCGCATTGCCTGGTGGCCGGAACTACCGGTTCAGGTAAGTCAGTGGGCATCAACGCCATGATCCTGAGCCTGCTGTACAAGGCCGATGCGCGCGACGTGCGGCTCATCCTCATCGACCCCAAGATGCTGGAGATGAGCGTGTACGAAGGCATCCCGCACCTGCTGTGCCCGGTGGTCACCGACATGAAGCAGGCGGCCAACGCGCTGAACTGGTGCGTGGGCGAAATGGAGCGCCGCTACAAGCTGATGAGCAAGCTGGGCGTGCGCCAGCTCACCGGCTACAACCGCAAGATCGACGAAGCGGCTGAAGCGGGCCACAAGCTGCCCAATCCGTTCAGCCTCACCCCCGATGAACCCGAGCCGCTGGATCGCCTGCCGCACATCGTGATCGTCATCGACGAGCTGGCCGACCTGATGATGGTGGTGGGCAAGAAGATCGAAGAGCTGATTGCGCGGTTGGCGCAAAAGGCGCGGGCCTGCGGCATCCACTTGATTTTGGCCACGCAGCGGCCCAGCGTGGACGTGATCACCGGTCTGATCAAGGCCAACATTCCCACGCGCTTGAGCTTTCAGGTCAGCAGCAAGATCGACAGCCGAACGATCCTTGATCAAATGGGCGCCGAGGCGCTGCTCGGCCAGGGCGACATGCTCTATCTCACGCCGGGTGGCGGCTACCCGGTGCGCGTGCATGGCGCCTTTGTCAGCGACGAAGAGGTGCACCGCGTTGTGGAATACCTGCGCAAGCAAGGGCAGCCCAACTACATCGAAGGCCTGCTCGAAGGCGGCACGCTGGAGCCCGATGCGGTTGATGGCTTGCCTGGCGAGGGCGCAGGTGAAGGCGACAGCCTTTATGACCAGGCCGTGGCCGTGGTGCTGCAACACCGGCGCGCGTCGATCTCGCTGGTGCAGCGGCACCTGCGCATCGGCTACAACCGCGCTGCGCGGCTGTTGGAACAGATGGAGAAATCAGGTTTGGTCAGCTCGATGAACACCAACGGCAACCGGGACTTGATGGTCCCGAAACGCGACGAATGAAACACCTCCTGATGGTTTGTGGGCTGACGCTGGCAGCCGCTACGGCAGCCCACGCCGACCCGGTTGAAACGCTGCGCGAATTCGTGCGCGACGTGAAGAGCGCGCGCGCCGATTTCACCCAAACCGTGACCTCGCCCGACGGCGCGCGCAAGAAGGTCTCCAGCGGCCAGTTCGAGTTCGCGCGCCCCAACCGCTTCCGCTTCGAATACCTGAAACCCTTCGCGCAAACCATCGTGGCCGATGGCCAGAAGGTCTGGATCTTCGATGCCGATTTGAACCAGGCCAGCTCGCGCAAACTCGGCGATGCGTTGGGCGCCACGCCGGCTGCGCTGCTGGCCGGCGCCACGCTGGACAAAGACTTCGAGCTGGCCAACCAGCCGCCCAAAGACGGCCTCGAATGGGCCCTGGCCACGCCGCGGCAGAAAGAAGGCGCCTTCCAGAGCGTGCGCGTGGGCTTTCGCGGCAAGCAGCTCTCCGCAGTGGAAATCGTCGACCAATTCGGCCAGCGCTCGGTGCTGCAGTTCAGCCGCTACGAACCCAATGCCGTGCTGCCGGCGGCTAACTTCGAGTTCAAGCCGCCGCCGGGTGCCGATGTGGTGGAGCAGTAGTTCGCGCCAGCGGCATGCCTGCGCAGACACCGTTGTTCGGCGAAGCACCCGCGCACAGCGAAGCCGCCGCCGTGCCATTGGCCGAGCGCTTGCGCCCGCGCACGCTTGATGAAGTGATCGGCCAGCCGCACCTGCTCGGCCCGGGTCAGCCGTTGCGCGCGGCGTTCGAGCATGCGCGGCTGCACTCGATGATCCTGTGGGGCCCGCCGGGTGTGGGCAAGACCACGCTGGCGCGGTTGATGGCCGGGGCAGTAGGGCGCCCCCAGGCCGACGACATACGTCGTCCGCCCCCCGAGGGGGTTGAGCAAAGTGGCAGAGGCACATTTGTTCAGGCCGCTGAATTCGTGGTGCTGTCGGCCGTGCTGGCCGGCGTGAAAGACATTCGAGAAGCGGTTGAGCAAGCCAAGGCCGCGCGCCGCGCCGGCCGCGCCACCATCGTCTTCGTCGATGAAGTGCACCGCTTCAACAAGGCGCAGCAAGACGCTTTCTTGCCGCATGTCGAAAGCGGCCTGTTCACGTTCATTGGCGCCACCACCGAAAACCCATCGTTCGAGGTCAACTCGGCGCTGCTGTCGCGCGCCAGCGTGCATGTGCTCAAGCCGCTGGGCGATGAAGACCTGACCACATTGTTAAGTCGCGCGCAGTCGCTGCTTGAAGCGCCGCCGCTCACCGATGCAGCGCGCACACGCCTGGTGGCGCATGCCGACGGCGACGCGCGCCGGCTGCTCAATGCTTATGAAAACCTGTGCGCCTCGTTGCCGCCGGGCCTGGCGCAGATCGACGAGGCGCAACTCGAAAAAGCCCTGGGCGAGGTCCTGCGTCGTTACGACAAGGGCGGCGACCATTTCTACGACACCATTTCCGCCCTGCACAAGGCCGTGCGCGGCAGCGACCCCGACGCGGCGCTGTACTGGCTGGTGCGCATGCTCGACGGCGGCGCCGACCCGCGCTACCTGGCGCGGCGCATGTTGCGCATGGCCAGTGAAGACATCGGCCTGGCCGACCCGCGCGCACTGCGCCTGACGCTCGATGCCTGCGAGGTGTATGAACGCCTGGGCTCGCCCGAGGGTGAGCTGGCGTTGGCGCAGGCGGTGGTCTACCTGGCCGTGGCGCCCAAGTCGAACGCGGTTTACACCGCCTACAACGCCGTGCGTGCGCTGGTCAAGCAAGACAACAGCCGCCCCGTGCCTGAGCACCTGCGCAACGCGCCCACCAAGCTGATGAAGCAACTCGGCCACGGCGCCGGCTACCGCTATGCGCATGATGAAGCGGGCGGTTTTGCGGCGGGTGAAACCTACTTGCCGCGGGGCCTGGAAGGGCAGCGGTTCTATGAGCCCGTGCCACGCGGGCTGGAGTTGCGCATCGGCGAGCGCCTGCGCGAGTTGCGGGCTTTGAATGCGCAGGCCGCGGCGTCGAACAATGCTGACGCTGCGCACCGAAAGGGTTAGCCCGCGCATGCCCTGTAGAGGGCGACTCCTAGAATCGCGCCACCGGTTGAACGATGGCCGAACCAAGAACAGGCCCACCGCTTGCCAAGGTGTCGAGCCAGGCCCTGAAGCACGAGGAGACCGCGCATGGACACCTTCATCCAACAGATCATCAACGGTCTGGTGCTGGGCAGCATGTATGCGCTGGTGGCCTTGGGCTACACCATGGTCTACGGCATCGTCAACCTGATCAACTTTGCGCATGGCGACGTGCTGATGGTCGGCGCGCTGGTGAGCTGGACGGTGGTCACCATGCTCGCCGGCACGGGTTGGCCAGGTTGGCTGCTGTTGCTCATATCGCTGGTCGCCGCCATCGTGGTGTGCTGCGCGCTGAACTACGCGATCGAGAAGGTGGCCTACCGCCCGCTGCGCAACGCGCCGCGCCTGGCGCCCCTCATCACCGCCATGGGCATGAGCTTGCTGCTGCAAACCCTGGCCATGATCATCTGGAAGCCCACCGTCAAGTCCTACCCCATCTTGCTGCCCAGCGAGCCCTTTCACATTGGCGGGGCGGTGATCAACACGGTGCAGATCCTTATCCTCGTGGTCACCGCCATCACGCTGGTCGGGCTGCTGTACCTGGTCAACCACACCAAACTCGGCCGGGCCATGCGCGCCACGGCCGAAAACCCCAAAGTGGCCGGGTTGATGGGCGTGCGGCCCGACACGGTTATTTCCGCCACCTTCATCATCGGCGCCGGCCTGGCCGCGCTGGCTGGCGTGATGTACGCCGCAAACTACGGCTCTGCCCAGCACACCATGGGCCTGCTGCCGGGTTTGAAGGCCTTCACGGCTGCGGTGTTCGGCGGCATCGGCAACCTGGGCGGGGCCATGCTGGGCGGCGTGCTGCTGGGCTTGATCGAAGCGCTGGGCGCCGGCTACATCGGCGATCTGACCGGCGGCGTGCTCGGCAGCCACTACCAGGACGTCTTCGCTTTCGTCGTGCTCATCATCGTGCTCACCTTGCGCCCGCAAGGGCTGCTGGGTGAACGGGTGGCCGATCGAGCTTGAAGGGGCGCACCATGAAGAAAAAACTCATCGTCTTCCTGCTCTGCGCGGTGGCCTTGCTGGTGCTGCCGCTGGTGGCGCAGCAGTTCGGCAACGCCTGGGTGCGCATCCTCGACTTCGCCTTGCTCTACGTGCTGCTGGCACTGGGGTTGAACATCGTGGTGGGTTACGCCGGGCTGCTCGATCTGGGCTACGTGGCCTTCTATGCCGTGGGTGCCTACCTGTTCGGGCTGCTCGCTTCGCCGCACCTGCATGAAACCTATCCGTGGATCAGGGCGGCGCTGCCGGCGGGCATGCACACCTACTGGTGGGTCATCGTGCCCATCGGTGCCCTGGTGGCTGGGCTGGTGGGCGTGCTGTTGGGCGCGCCCACACTCAAATTGCGCGGCGACTACCTGGCCATCGTCACGCTGGGCTTCGGCGAAATCATCCGCGTGTTCATGAACAACCTGGATGCGCCGGTGAACATCACCAACGGCCCCAAGGGCCTGGCGCAAATCGACCCAGTCAGCATCTTCGGCATCAGCTTCGGCAAGGCGCACACCTTCTTCGGCATCGAATTCGCATCCGTCACGCTGTACTACTACCTGTTCCTCACGTTGGTGATCTTCAGTGTCGTGTTGTGCTATCGGTTAGAGCGCTCACGCATCGGCCGCGCCTGGATGGCGATTCGTGAAGACGAGGTCGCGGCCAAGGCCATGGGCATCAACACGCGCTACCTCAAGCTGCTGGCCTTCGGCAGGGGTGCCACGTTCGGCGGCGTTTCGGGCACCATGTTCGCCACCTTCCAGGGCTTCATTTCGCCGGAGTCGTTCTCGCTGCAAGAGTCGGTGATGATCGTGGCCATGGTGGTGCTGGGCGGCATTGGCCACATTCCGGGCGTGATCGTCGGCGCGCTGTTGCTGGCCGCCCTGCCCGAGGTGCTGCGCTACGTGGGCGGTGGCCTGCAGGCCATGACTGATGGCCGGCTCGATGCGTCCATCTTGCGCCAGTTGCTGGTGGCGCTGGCCATGATCGGCGTCATGTTGGCGCGCCCGCGCGGCCTGTGGCCCACGCCCGAACACGGCAAGGCCGCGCCGCAGCCGGTGGCGGGCAAGTGAAGGGGCCGGGCAACATGACTGCTGTGTTGAACGTCGCGGGTGTCTCCAAACGCTTCGGCGGCCTGCAAGCTTTGTCTGATGTTGGCCTGCGCATCGAGCCCGGCCAAATCTACGGCCTGATCGGCCCCAACGGCGCGGGCAAGACCACCTTCTTCAATGTGCTCACCGGCCTGTACGAGCCCGACTCGGGCACGTTTGAACTCGGCGGCAAGGCCTATCGCCCCAGCGCCGTGCATGAAGTGGCCAAGGCCGGCATCGCGCGCACCTTCCAGAACATCCGCCTGTTCGCTGAAATGACGGCGCTGGAGAATGTGATGGTCGGCCGCCACGTGCGCACGCACTCCGGCCTCATCGGCGCGGTGTTCCGCACCGCGGGCTTCAAGGCCGAAGAGGCGGCCATTGCGCAGCGCGCGCAGGAGCTGCTTGATTACGTGGGCATCGGCCGCTACGCCGAATACAAGGCTCGCACGCTGAGCTATGGCGACCAGCGCCGCCTTGAAATCGCCCGCGCTCTGGCCACCGAGCCCAAGCTGATTGCGCTGGATGAACCCGCCGCGGGCATGAACGCGACTGAAAAAATCGTGCTGCGCGAGTTGATCGACCGCATCCGCAAAGACGGCAGCACCATCTTGCTGATCGAACACGATGTGAAGCTGGTGATGGGCCTGTGCGACCGCGTCACCGTGCTCGACTACGGCAAGCAAATTGCCGAAGGCACGCCCTACGACGTGCAGCGCAACGAAAAGGTCATCGAAGCCTATCTCGGTGCCGGCCACAAGGCCCATTGAACCTGAAATGGAACGTTAACCATGGCCAACCCGGTGTTGCTTGAAGTCAAGGCCCTGAAGGTGGCCTACGGTGGCATCCAGGCCGTCAAAGGTGTGAGCTTCGAAGTGCGCGCCGGTGAACTCGTCAGCTTGATCGGCGCCAACGGCGCCGGCAAGACCACCACGCTGAAGGCCATCACCGGGTTGCAGCCCGTGGCCAACGGTGACATCCTGTTCATGGGCAAGAGCATCAAGGGCCAGGGCGCGTGGGACCTGGTCAAACAGGGCCTGGTCATGGTGCCCGAAGGGCGCGGCTGCTTCACGCGCATGACCATCACCGAAAACCTGCTCATGGGAGCCTTCGTGCGCAGCGATGGCGAAGTGCAGGCCGACATGGACAAGGTCTTCATCACCTTCCCGCGGCTGAAGGAGCGCCGCGCACAACTGGCCGGCACCATGAGCGGGGGCGAGCAGCAAATGCTGGCCATGGGCCGCGCGCTGATGGCCCGGCCCAAGGTGCTGCTGATGGACGAGCCCAGCATGGGCCTGAGCCCGCTCATGGTCGACAAAATCTTTGAAGTGGTGCAGACCATCCATGCCCTGGGCACCACGATTTTGTTGGTGGAACAGAACGCCAGCCGGGCGCTGAACCTGGCTGATCGCGGCTATGTCATGGAGTCGGGCGAGATCACCATGAACGGCCCGGCCAAGGCCTTGCTCAACGACCCCAAGGTGCGTGCGGCGTACCTGGGCGAGTAGATCTCACCGCACGCCGCGGCGCCACCGCACAGTAACCTCGCGGTAACGGCCCGGGGCTATACCCGGGTCATGGCACCGCACCGCATGTCTGCACCCCTGTCCGCCGCGCCCGCTCTACCCACCGCGCCTGCGTGGGAGCTGCGTTTGCTGGGGCCACCTTGCCTCATCCGCCCGGGTGGCCAGGCGGCGCTGGTGCTGCGCCCCAAAGACGCCGCTTTGCTGGCCGTGGTGGCCTTGGCCGGGCCGATCAAGCCCGACCACCTGGCCGCGCTGCTGTGGCCTGGTGCCGGCGCGCAGCAGGCCGTCATCAGCCTGCGCCAGCGGCTGTTTCGCCTGCGCCGCAATGCTGGTGCCACGTTGGTCAGCAGCGTGGCCATGGTGCAGCTCGATGCGGCGCTGCGCACCGACCTGGAAAGCACGCTGCAGCGCCTGGCGCATGACGAACAAGCGGGCTCAGCCGAACTGCTGGGCGACCTGGACTTTGCTGACTTGCCCGACCTGGCCGAGTGGCTCGCCGCCGAGCGCCAGAAGTGGCGCGAGCGGCGCGACGCCGCCCTGGCCGCCGCTGCGGCGCAGTGCGAGCGGGCGGGCGAAGTGGCGCGCGGCCTGGTGTATGCGCAGCGCTTGCTCGACAGCAACCCGTTGGCCGAACACGCCCAGCGCCGTTTGATGCGGCTGCACTATCTGCGCGGCGACCGGGCCGCTGCCATCGCGGTGTTTGAAAAGTTCGAGCGGCGCCTGAAAGACGAACTCGGCGTGCGCCCGTCGGCCGAAAGCATCGAGCTGCTGGCCACCATCGAACGTGGCGCCAGCGCGCTGCCGCTGCGCCGCGCCGTGGCGCCGGCCAGCCTGATGCGCCCGCCGCGCTTGGTGGGCCGTCAGGCGCAGCTGCTGGCGCTGGAACACGCCTGGGCCACGCAGCGCCTGTTCCTGGTGGTGGGCGAGGCCGGCATCGGCAAGAGCCGGCTGCTGCAGGAGTTTTCCGCTGCACGGCCCGGTTTGGTCAGCGTGCAGGCCCGCCCGGGTGATGCCGGCATCGCCTACGCCCTGCTGGCCCGCTTGCTGCGCGCCGTGCTCGCCGCCCACGCGGTGGCCATTGCAGCGGCGCGCGCGCAAGAGCTGGCCCTGGTGCTGCCCGAGCTGGGCACTGCCGTCACCTTGGCGGGCGAGGCGCAAAAGCTGCTGCTGCAAAACGCCGTGCAGGCCACGCTGGCCGGCGCGGCGGCCGCTGGCCTGCAAGCGCTGATCGTCGATGACCTGCACTTCGCCGACGCCGCCAGCGTCGAGCTGCTGCAAGCGCTGGTGCAAACCCCTGCGCTGGCCGGGCTGCGCTGGGGCCTGGCGCAACGGCCCAGCGCCGAGGCTGCTGCGGCCCTGCACATGCGCGGCGCGCTCGAAGAAGTGGGCCGGCTCGAAGCGGTGGCGTTGCAGCCGTTGGATCTGGCACAACTGGCTGGCTTCATTGAATCGTTAGGTCTGGCCGAGCTGGCCAACGCCGGCCTGGCGCCGGCGCTGTTGAAGCACACCGGCGGCAACCCGATGTTCGCGCTCGAAACGCTGAAGGATCTGGTCTTGTCCGGCCAGGCGCTGGCCCTGGGACCGGGCGCGCGGCTGCCGCAACCGGTGAGTGTGGCCGCGCTGGTCGAAAGGCGGCTGGCGCAGCTCTCCGCCGAGGCCCTGCGCCTGGCGCGGGTGGCCGCCCTGGCCGGCCCTGACTTCACGGCCGACCTGGCTGCCACGGTGCTTGAAGCGCACCCGCTGGACATCACCGAGCCGTGGCGCGAACTGGAAGCGGCACAGGTCATTCGCGACGGCGCGTTTGCCCATGACCTGATCTTCGAAGCCACGCTGGCCTCGGTGCCCACGCCCATTGCGCAATTGCTGCACCAGCGCATCGCCCAGCACCTGGTGGCCCGTGGCGCGCAGCCGGAATGCGTGGCGCCGCACTGGGCCGGCGCGGCGCAATGGGTGTTGGCCGGGCAGGCCTACATGGCGGCAGCGCGGCGCGCGCAAAACGCCTCGCAGCGCCAGCACGAGGTGGAGCATTGGCGCGCCGCCGCGCAGGCGTTTGATCAGGCCGGCGCGCCCGAACTGGCGTTTGAGGCACGCTGCCAGAGCGTGGATGCCCGCATCGTCGTGCAGGGCGTGACGCAGGCCAATGCGCTGATCGACGAGCTGCTGGCCGCGGCCAAGACCGACGCCCAGCGCGCCGCCGCGCTCATCGCCCGCGCCAACGCTGCGCTGATGGCGGCCGACCACCAAACCGGCATCGCGGCCGCGGTGCAGGCCGGCGTGCTGTCACGCCAGACGCAATCACCCTGGCCCGGCTTCAACGCCGCGCGGCTGCATGCCGTGGGCCTGGCGCAGGCGGGGCGCGCGGTTGAAGCGCTGGCCATCATCGAGCCTTACCGCGCGCTGGTTGAGCAAGGTGAGCAAGGCGCCACGCCCGAGCAGCGCGGCCGCTTCTGGGCCGACTATGCCTACGTGCTGAACGGCGCACGCCGCCTGCGCGACACCGCCCACGCGCTGCGCCACGCCATGGGCAGCGCGCAGACCTTGGGCGACCTGGCCGAACTGGCCACGCTCACCTCCAATTTGGCCACTGTGAGCGGCAACCTGGGCCGCGTGCCCGAGGCGCTCGATCTGGCCCGGCAAGCGTTGGCCTTGCAGGCGCAATTGGGCAGCACCGGCGGCCCCGAGGGTGCGGTGGTGCAAACCTACCTCGGGCTGTACTGCGGCATGACGGGCCGCTATGGCGAAGCGCTGGCGCAGCTCGATGCCGCGCTGGCCACCTTCCAGCGCGACAAGCAGGTGGTGTGGACGGCGGTGGCCGCCAACCACAAGGTGCAGTTGTTGATCGACCTGGGCCAGTTCACGCGCGCGCAGCAGGCGCTGCAATACGAGGCCCCGCTCATCGCCCATGTGCGCGCCCGCGGTGCCACGCTGGCCGCGCGGCTGCAGCGCGCGCTGGGGCATTCCGGCCAGGGCAAGATCAATCAGGCGCTGGCTGAACTGAGCGCCGGCGCCGACCCCCACATCCGCATGCACACCTTGCTGGAAGACGTGCACGGTGGTGACCTGGCCCACAGCCTGCACCGCATCGACGAAGCTTTGAGCCTGGCTGTGCAGCTTGAATTCGCCGGCGTCGCGTTGAAGGCCCGGTTGTTGCGCGCGCAGGCGCTGAGCCGCGCCGGCCGGGTTGAGGAAGCCGCTGCCGCCATGCGCGAATTGGTGCCACAACTGGCGCCGGTGCAGCCAGCAGATATGTACCCGGGCCAGGTGTGGTGGCTGGTGGCGCAGGTGTTCAACGCCAGCGGTGACGGTGACCAGGCCCTGATGGCGCTGGCCCAGGGCGCGCAGTGGGTGAAGCGCGTGGCGCTGCCGCATGTGCCCGAGCCGTTCCGCGACAGCTTCTTGCAACGCAACCCCAGCAACCGGGCGTTGCTGGCCGCGGCTGATCTAAAACGTTAAGGTCTGACCCATGACCGATTTCTGGCCGGCCTGCGGCCACACCCACTTGCAGCGCACCGCGGGCGGTTGGCTCGCACCCACCGATGCCTATTGGCGCCACATCCTGGCGCGGCCCGAACTGGCCTTGGTGGCCGAATCGTGCCCGGCCGAGGTAGCCCTGCATCAGGCCCTGCAACAGGCCCCCGCCAGCGCCGTGCCGGCAGCAACGTTGCAAGCCGTGCAAGACCCTGATGCCCGCGCCAACTACCAGATGTTCTTGCGCCTGCGCGACGGCCTGGTGGCGGCCGGCACCCTGGAGGCCTACTACTGTGGCCTGTTCCGTGCGGGCAGCATCACCATCGCGCCGGTGTTCATTGATCTCATCGCCCAGGCTGTTCTGCGCGGCTTGTTGGACGAAGACGGCAGCGCGCTGGAGGCCCGCGCGGCCGAGCTGCTGTTTCGCCCGCAGCGCATCACGGTGCAGCAAGGGCGCGTGCTGGCGGGGGACAGCGAAACCCTGGGCCGACTGAGCGACGGCGGCGGTTTTGGCAGCCTGGGCCGCCTGTTGACCGAGGCCAAAGCGCCGCTGCGCCAGGCGCAACTGGCCGTGCTGACGCTGGACAACGCCTTCGACTACTGGCACGACGGTGAACGCCACCGCTTCTTGCTGGACCTCACCGCCAGCGTGCCCAAGCAACTGGCCAGCGGCGTGAGCGTGGCGCTGGCCCCGGCGCAGTCTGGCCTGGCCGCACTGGCGCGTGTGTTGCAGCGCTGGGTGGCGCACCTGCTGGGCGTGGCGGTTCACATCAGCCCGGTGGCGCGCATTGACGACGCCCGCTGGCGCTGGCATGTTGGCCTGGACGCCGAAGCCACCGAACTGCTGAACCGGCTCTACACCGGCCAGCCGGTGGATGACGCGGGCATGCAGCGTTTCGTGGGCCTGTTCAAGCTGGAATTTGACAACCCGGCCGAAATGCAGGCCGATGTGGCCGGCAAGCCGGTGTACCTGGGCCTGGCCATGAACGGCGAACAGCAGTTGCGCCTGAAGCCGCAGAACCTGTTGTTGAACTTGCCGCTGGCGCGGGCTTGCTGAAGGGCTGGTTCCTCGGTCTCAGTCTGCCCGCGCGCCAGTGGCCTTCACCACACGTTCGTACTTGGCCGATTCGCTGCGCACAAAGGCCGCGAACTGCTCCGACGTGGTGGGCGCGGCTTCAGCCAGCAGCGTGGCCAGGCGGGCCTTCAGCTCGGGCGTGCCCAGCGCCGTGGCGAAGGCCTGGTTCAAGCGCTGAGTGACTTCAATCGGTAGCCCTGCCGGGGCGAAGATGCCGAACCAAGTGTTCACGTCAAAGCCAGCCAGCGCACCGCCGCTTTCGGCGATGCTGGGCACATCGGGCATGGCGCTGCTGCGCGCGGCGGTGGTGACGGCGATGGCGCGCAGCTTGCCGCTCTTGATGTTGGCCGAGGCCGCAGCCAGGTTGTCAAAGTTCAGATCAACTTGGCCGCTGACGAGTGCGAGTTGCGCCGGTGGCCCGCCCGCATAGGGAATGTGCACCATGAACACCCCGGCCTGGGCCTTGAACATCTCGCCGGCCAGGTGGCCCGCGCTGCCGTTGCCGCCCGAGCCGTAGTTCAGGCGGCCTGGGTTCTTCTTCGCGTGTTGCAGCAAGTCAGCCACTGTGCGGATGCCCAGGCGCTGTGCGGCATCGGTGTTCATCACCAGCACATTGGGCACCTGCGCCACGCGCGTGATGGGCGTGAAGTCGCGCAGCGCGTCATAGGGCATCTTGCTGTACAGCCAAGGGTTGATAGCGTGCGTGGCCACCGCGCCCATCACCAACGTTCGCCCGTCGGGCGCCGCCTTGGCCACGATGTCAGCGCCCAGGTTGCCGCCGGCGCCGGGGCGGTTCTCCACCACCACCGGGCCCAGGCTGGTTTTCACGCTCTCAGCCAAGGCGCGGGCCACGATGTCCAGCGGGCCGCCAGGCGGGTAGGGCACCACCAGGCGGATGGACGGCGTGCCTTGCGCGAAACACGCGCTTGCACAGGACAACAGGGCAGCGGCCAGCAACACGCGGCGAACAAAGCTTGGGCTCATGTCAGTTGCTCCATCCCGCATCGCGCGAACCACGACATATAAAACAGTGCGAACCAAGCGAACGCCGCGGAACCGGCTTTGCCGGGCCGCTGGCGTTGCCCCCTAGAGGGGGCGCGCGAAGCGCGTAGGGGGTGGCTCATGCTTGTCCGCTTCGCTGGTGAAGCTGTCGGCGTAGAACTCGTCGGCTGGCAGGCCGCACAGCGCCGTGAAGTCGCGCCGCGCGGCGTCCACCATCACCGGCACGCCGCAGGCATAAACCTGGTGGCCATGCAGGTCGGGCAGGTCGTGCATCACGGCCCGGTGCACCAGGCCCGTGCGGCCGGCCCACGCATCCTGCGGTTTGGGTTCTGAGAGCACCGGCACATAGCGCAGCCAGGGCAGGGCGGCGGCTTGGCTCAGCGCCCATTCATGCAGGTACAGATCAGCCAGGCTGCGGCAGCCCCAGTACAGCACGGCGGGGCGCTGATTGCCCTGGTGCTGCAAGTCTTCGATCAACGCCTTGATCGGCGCCAAGCCCGTGCCGCTGGCCAGCAGCACCAGCGGCTTGTGGTTGCCGCCTTGCAGGAAGAAGCTGCCATACGGGCCTTCGATGCGCAGGATGTCTTTCTCTTTCAGCGTGGCCAGCACGGTGTCGGTGAACTTGCCGCCGGGCAAGTGCCGCAGGTGCAACTCGATGGCCGGCGGCGTGCCCAGCGTGTGCGGCGCATTGGCCATGGAATAGCTGCGCCGCGCGCCGTCGCGCAAGATGAATTCAATGTACTGGCCGGCGCGATATTGCAGGTTCTGGTTGGCCGGCAATTGCAGCCGCAGCAGGCTCACGTCGGCGCAAGGCCGCTCGATGCTGATCACGCGCGTGGGCATTTTCAGAATGGCGCCGCTGCCCGCGGCGGGCACGCTGCGCGCTTCGATCACGCAGTCAGTCTGCGGCGCGGCGCAGCACGGCAAGATCAGGCCCGCGGCTTCCTCGGCCGGCGACAAGGCCTTGGCCTGGTGCACGCCGTGAATTACGCGGCCGGAGATGAGCTTGGACTTGCACGAGCCACAAGCGCCGTCGCGGCAGCCATAGGGCATGCCGATGCCTTGGCGGATGGCCGCGCTGAGCACGGGTTCGTCGCGTGCCGCGGTGAAGCGCAGTTGCGAGGGTTGCAGGGTGATCGACAGGCTCATGGTCAGGTTGCGCAGTGCGTGGCGAGGGCCCGCTTAAACTGGCCTCGATTGTGCCCGCCTGTCTTCCTTGCACCCCTTGCCAGCCGCCCCTCGCACCATCCTGTTGATCATCGGCTGCGGCGATGTGGGCCTGCGCGTGGCGCGGCTGTTGGCGCCGCGCCTGCGCATCCTGGCGTTAACAACGCAGCCCGCGCGCTGCGCCGAATTGCGCGCGGCGGGCATCACCCCCCTGGTGGGCAACCTGGACGACCCCGCCAGCCTGCAACGCCTGGCCGGCCTGGCCGACTGGGTGCTGCACCTGGCCCCGCCTGCCGCCAGCGGCGAACACGATTTGCGCACCACCCATTTGCTGCAAGCCTTGATGCGCCGCCGCCTGCCGCGCGTGCTGGTCTATGCCAGCACCAGCGGGGTGTATGGCGATTGCGCCGGTGCGTGGGTGGACGAAACCCGCCGCGTGGCCCCGGCCACGGCGCGGGCGCTGCGCCGGGTGGATGCCGAAGCGCAGGTGCGCGCCTTCGGCCGTGCCAGCGGCGTGCGCGTGGCGCTGCTGCGCATTCCGGGCATCTATGCCTTGAACCGCGCGGGCGGTGACCCGCGCGAGCGCGTGGCCCGGGGCACGCCGGTGCTGGCCGCCCCGGACGACGTCTTCACCAACCGCATCCACGCCGACGACCTGGCGCGGGCCTGCATCGCCGCCCTGGCGCGCGCCGCGCCGCAGCGCGTGTTTAACGTTTGCGATGACTCTCAGTTGCTGATGGGCGACTACTTCGATCTCGTCGCGCACTTGCACGGCCTGCCGGCGCCGCCGCGCATCAGCCGCGCTCAGGCGCTGGCCGAATTGCCCGCCCTGAGCTTGAGCTTCATGAGCGAATCGCGCCGCTTGCGCAATGCCCGCATGAAGCACGAGTTGCGCTTGCGGCTGCGTTACCCCACGGTGACGCAAGGGCTGGTCTGACCCTTGGTGTGAGCGTCGGTCTGAACGCGCCTCACCAGCCCAGCGCCAGCAGGCCGTAGGCCGGCAGCGCGGTCACGGCCGTGCGCCGCCGTAGCACAGTGCCTGCGGCACCGGGCCGGGCCGGATGCCGAAGTCGTGCCACACCCAGGGCACGGCTACACGCCGGCGGCGCGCTTCAACGTGGTCATGCGATCCACGGCTTGCAGCTTGACTTGCTTGCGCTCGCCGCGGCTGGAGACATCGAGCGTGACCTCGCGTTCGGCCTGCCCGCCGCTCCACAGGCGTTGCCACAAGGTGGCCAGGGTGGCGACTTCGGTGCCGTCGATGGCCAGGATGCGGTCGCCCACCTGCAAGCCCGCGGCATCGGCTGGGCTATCGGGGCTGACCCGCGCCACACGCAGCGCCCCTTCCACTTCCACGCAATTCAGGCCCAGCCAGGCCCGCTTGCTCGCCGCGCTGCGGCCTTCGCTGCGCAGTTGCGCCAAGATGGGTTTGAGCAAATCCACCGGCACAAACATGTTGCCGGGGATGCGCGGCGCGCCCGGCCCGCGCGCATCGGCCACGCGCAACGAGCCCACGCCCACGAGCTGGCCGCGGCTGTTGAACAGGCCGGCGCCACTGTGTTCATCGTGCGGTGGGAAGGTGAACAGGGCACCTTCGATGTGATATTCCCAGTAGCCTGAAAAGGCGCGGCGCGACACCAGGCGCACGCTGGCCAGGCTGCCGTCTTCGCCGCCGCTGGCGGCCATCAGCGTTTCACCCGGGCCGATCTCGGCGGTGTCACCCAGCGGCGCGGCGCCCAGCTTCAGCGGCGTGAGCGCCTGCACCAGGCCAAAGCCGGTGGCCACGTCGTAGGCCACGGGGCGGGCGGGCACCTGGCGGCCGTCATCGGTGTGCAGCACGATCTGCTCGGCTTCGAGGATCAGGTAGCCGATGGTCAACACCGTGCCATCGTCGCCGATCACGATGCCCGAGCCGCGGCGCTGGCTGCCCAAGGTGGCGGCCGATGGCGCGTCGGGAACGGTTTGAATGCGCAGGCCCACCACCGCAGCGGCGGCGCGGCCCATGGCGCGCGATTGCTCTTCGATGGGCGTGGGCTGTTGCGACTGCGCTGCCGCGACCCATGCGCTTAACAGCAGGCTGAGCAGGGCACGGCGGTTGAAACTGGAATGGCTGATGTTCATGGGGGCCCCTGACGCAGGCCCCAAGCATGAACGCATTTGCCGGTTTTGTCAGCGCCTGCCGAACGGCGCCTGGCCGCGCCAGTAGCGGATCATCAAGAAGCCGCCGAGCATGCCGCCCAGGTGCGCGAAATGCGCCACGCCGGTGTGGCCCATGAAGCCGAACAGCAGCTCCAGCCCGCCGAAGATCATCACGTAAGTGCGCGCCTTCATCGGAATGGGCGGGATCAGCGGCATGATGGTGCGGTTGGGGAACAGCATGCCGTAACCCAGCAGCAGGCCGAACAGCGCGCCCGATGCGCCCACCGTGGGCATGTTGCTGCGCAGGAACCAGGTCACCAGCAACTGCGCCAGCGCCGCGGTGAGGGTGCTGGCCAGCACAAAGTGCAGGTAACGGCGCGGGCCCCACAGGCGCTCCAGTTCGCCACCGAACATCCACAGCCCGAGCATGTTGAAGAACAGGTGCGACATGTCGCCATGCAGCAGGGCATAGCTCACCACCTGCCACGGCATGAAGCGGCCGCTTTGCACGGGCCACAGCGCAAACCATGCACCTAGCGGCACCAGGAAGTTCAGGAAGAACAGGCCCGAGCAAACCAGCATCAACGCCTGGGTGACGGGAGGAATTGGTGGCATGTTGGCTAAACCCTTCAGGTGCGGCGGCGCCATGGGGGCGCGCTGCGCTCGCAAGACATGTTGATGCCTGGTGCCCGGGGCCGGACTCGAACCGGCACGCCTTGCGGCGAGGGATTTTGAGTCCCTTGCGTCTACCGATTTCGCCACCCGGGCGGTGAGGGGCAAGCCTTAGGCAGTGCTGAGGGCGCGGATTATGGCACGCTGTTTTTCATCGCCTTGGTGGTCGCTGCCACAATGCTGAGCAAGGAGTTAGTGCCCCCATGACCGAGCCCGCCGCCCCGCAGTACCTGAGCATTGAAGACGCCATCGGCCGCACGCCGCTGGTGCGCTTGCAGCGCGTACCGGGGGCGGAAAACGCTGAGCGCGGCAACGTCATCCTGGGCAAGCTCGAAGGCAACAACCCGGCCGGTTCGGTGAAAGACCGGCCGGCCATCAACATGATCCGCCGGGCTGAAGAGCGCGGTGAAATCAAGCCCGGCGATACGCTGATCGAAGCCACCTCGGGCAACACCGGCATCGCTCTGGCCATGGCCGCGGCCATACGCGGCTACAAGATGATTTTGGTGATGCCCGAAGATTTATCGATCGAGCGCGCGCAGACCATGAAGGCCTTCGGTGCCGAGCTGGTGTTGACGCCGCGCTCGGGCGGCATGGAGTACGCCCGCGACCTGGCCGACCAAATGGTGCGCGATGGCCGCGGCCGCGTGCTCGACCAATTCGCCAATGCCGACAACCCGCTCGTGCACTATGAAACCACCGGCCCCGAAATCTGGGACGACACCGCCGGGCGCGTCACCCACTTCGTCAGCGCCATGGGCACCACCGGCACCATCACCGGTGTGGGGCGCTTCCTGAAGGAACGCAACGCCGCCGTGCGCATCGTGGGCGCGCAGCCGGCCGAGGGTTCGCGCATCCCCGGTATCCGCAAGTGGCCGCAGGCCTATTTGCCGAAGATTTACGACGCTCAGTTTGTCGACGAACTGGTGCTCGTCAGCCAGGGTGATGCCGAAGAGATGGCGCGCCGCCTGGCCCGTGAAGAAGGCCTGTTCGGCGGCATTTCGGCGGCTGGTGCGTGCTGGGTGGCGCTGCAGCTTGCGCGCACGCTGAAGAACGCGACCATCGTGTTCATCGTCTGCGACCGTGGCGACCGTTACCTTTCAACCGGTGTCTTTCCGGCCTGAATAGACTGAGCCGACCATGTCAAATTTCAAGTTCTGCCCCCAATGTGCCCAGCCGCTGGAATGGTTGGCGTTGCTGGAAGACGGCGGGCCCAAAGAGCGCATGCGCTGCGTGGCTTGCGGCTTCACGCACTGGAACAACCCCACGCCGGTGTTGGCCGCCGTGATCGAATGCGCAGACCGCGGCGGCCAGGTGCTGCTGGCGCGCAACAGCGTCTGGCCGGGCCGGCGCTTCGCACTCATCACCGGTTTCATGGAGGCCGGTGAAACGCCCGAAGAAGGCATAGCGCGCGAGATCGGTGAAGAAACAGCGCTGCACGTGGACGCGCTGGCGCTGATCGGTGTGTACGATTTCCAGCGCATGAACCAGATCATCATCGCCTACCACGCCGTGGCGCACGGCGAAGTGAAGTTGTCGCCCGAACTGGCCGAATACCAGCTTTATGAACCGGCTAAGCTGCTGTGCTGGCCCGCGGGCACCGGCTATGCGTTGGCCGATTGGTTGCGTTCGCGTGGGCATGAGCCCAAGTTCATGGACATGGCCGCGCGCGGCTGACACCTTTCAAACGTTACAACAGGATCACGCATGCAAGCGGACAAGGAACTCGACACCCGTGGCCTGAATTGCCCCTTGCCCATCTTGAAGGCCAAGAAGGCGCTGGCCGAAATGGCCACCGGTCAATTGCTCAAGGTGCTGGCCACTGATTCAGGTTCGGTGCGCGACTTTCAAGCCTTCGCGCGGCAAACCGGCAACGAGCTGGTGGAGCAAACCACGGCCGGCGCCGAATACACGCACTACTTGCGGCGCAGGTGAACGTGCGGGCCAGTGGCGCCGCTGCACACATTAAAGCGCCAGGCCTTTGAGGTAGCTGCGAAACCCCGGGCCCAGTTGCGGGTGGGCCAACGCGAGTTCAACGTTGGCCTGCAGGAAGCCTTCCTTGCTGCCGCAGTCGTAGCGCTGGCCTTCGTAGCGGTAGGCAAAGACCTTTTCACGGCGCAAGAGTGACGCAATGCCGTCGGTGAGTTGAATCTCGCCGCCCACACCGCGCGGCTGGGTTTCGATTTCATGGAACACACCTGGCGTGAGGATGTAACGCCCGGCCACGCCCAGGCGCGAGGGCGCATCTTCAGGCGCAGGCTTTTCGACCATGCGGTTGACATCGACCAGCCTGTCGTTCACCGGTACGCCGGCCACGATGCCGTAGCGCCGCGTGTGTTCAGCCGGCACTTCCTGCACCGCCAAAATGGAGGCGCGCCATTCGGCGTACTGCTCAACCATTTGCTTGAGCACCGGCGGCGAGCCCACCATCAAGTCATCAGCCAGCAGCACGGCAAAGGGCTCGTTGCCGATCAGCCGACGCCCGCACAACACGGCGTGGCCCAGCCCCAGCGCTTGCGCCTGGCGCACGTAAATGCATTCCATGTCGTCAGGCTTGACACCACGCACCACGTCGAGCAATTCCTGCTTACCCGCCTGTTCAAGGGCTACCTCCAACTCGAAGGTCATGTCAAAGTGATCCTCGATGGGACGCTTGTGACGGCCCGTCACAAAAATCATTTCGCGCACACCGGCCGCATAGGCCTCTTCCACGGCATATTGGATCAGCGGCTTGTCCACCACCGGCAGCATCTCTTTGGGCTGCGCTTTGGTGGCCGGCAAGAAGCGCGTGCCCAAGCCAGCTACGGGAAAGATCGCCTTTTTGACTAACATTTGCATTCTTAAAATGGCTTTGACTTGCGGTCATTGTGGCATGCACCTGTGTGCGTGCGACACGGCATGTGAGGCACACATCACATGGACGTTTTGATCGTTGAGGCCGTTGAGCCCGAGGTCCTGAACTGGATCTCGCAGCGCCACGCCACCCGCTATGCGCCCGAGCTTGACCGCGACCCGCGCGCGTTCCGCCAGGCCCTGTTCGATGTGCGCGCGCTCATCATTCCGGGCTCCATCGCGCTGGATGCGCAGGCCCTGCATTTCGCGCCGGTGCTGCGTGCCGTGGGCCGCCTGTCGGCCGGCGCTGAAAGCCTGGACGCCGATGCCTGCGCGCGCGCAGGCGTTGAGATCGTGCGCGCCCAATCGTCCACCGCCGCGGCCGAGGCCGAGTTCGCGCTCATGGCCATGCTGCAGTTGCTGCGCCGCGTGCCCGTGCGCAGCGGCGACGGCTACCTGGTGGGCCGCGAACTCGGCGCTGCCACCGTGGGCATGGTGGGCATGACGGCAGCGGTGCGGCCGCTGTCGGTGGTGCTCGGCGCCTTCGGCACCAAGGTCATCGGCTACGACCCCGCTGTGCACGCCACCGACGCCCTGTGGGCGCGCTGGAACGTCACGCCCGCGCCGCTGCGCGAGGTGGTTGAACGCAGCGATGTGCTGTGCGTGTTCATGCCCTACTTCCCGCGCTTCAAGGCCTTGATCGGCGAACGCTTCCTGGCCGCGGCGCGGCCTGATCAGGTGGTGATCAACCTGTCGCACTCCGAACTGTTCGATGAAGCCGCATTGGCCGGCGCCTTGAACAGCGGGCGCCTGGCCGCGGCCTGGTTCGACAGCATGGAGCCCGGCACCCTGGAGCCCGGGCGCCCGCTGCACCAGGCGCGCGGCTTGCAGGTCACCCCCCGGGTGGCCGGCACCACGCGCGAATCGCGCCTGCGCAGCGCCTGGGCGGTGGTGCGCCGCATTGACGAGCTGCTGGCTGAAACGCCGCGGCCCGTGCCGGTGCGGCCTACGGGCCCAGAGCCGCCAGTTGATCTTGCAGCCGGGCCACCGTCAGTGTGAAGTCGCCCAGGCGGGCGCGCTCCTGATCCACCACGGCGGCGGGCGCGCGAGCCACAAAACTTTCGTTGCCCAACTTGGCCTGAATCTTGGTGACTTCTGCCAAGCAACGATCCATCTCCTTGCGCAACCGCGCACGTTCAACCGGCAGGTCAATCTCCACCTGCAAGCCCAAGCGCGCAGCGCCCGGGTTGGCCACGGGTGACAGCCGCGTGGCCTGCGCAAAGGCCGCTTCGTCGCTGAGCACATTCACCTCGCTCAAGCGCGCCAGGCTCATCAGCAAGGGCCGGGCTTGCACGATGAAATCGCCGTCACCCAATGTGACCAGCGGCACGCGCTGGCCCGGGTTGAGGTTCATCTGCGAGCGCAGGTTGCGGCAAGCGCCCACCACCTCCTTCAACCGCGCCACCCAGGCATCGGCTTGGGCATCAACCTTCTCCAATTGCGCGCGCGGGTAGGGCGCGGTGACGATGCCCGCGGCCTGGTTGGCCGGCCTGCGGCCCGCCGCGCTGGCCACGCTTTCCCACAGCTCGGCGGTGATGAAGGGGGTGATCGGGTGCAGCAGCCGCAGCACGGTTTCCAGCACGCTCAGCAAGGTGCGGCGCGTGGCGCGCTGTTGTGCGGGTGTGCCCGCAGCCAACTGCACCTTGGCGCATTCAAGATACCAATCGCAGTACTCGTCCCACACGAAGGTGTAGATGGCGTTGGCCACGTTGTCCAGCCGATAGTCAGCAAAGCCCTGCGCCACCGCGGCTTCCACGCGCTGCAACTCACCCACGACCCAGCGGTCAACGTTTGAGAAGTTCATGTAGCCATCAGGCCCGCAGTCCTGGTTGCAGGCATTCAAGCCGCGGTCGAATTCGTTCAAGCCCTCCACTTGCATCAAGACAAACCGCGAGGCGTTCCACAGCTTGTTGCAGAAGTTGCGGTAACCCTCGCAGCGCTGGGTATCAAAGTTAACGTTTCGCCCCAGGCTGGCGTAGCTGGCCATGGTGAAGCGCAGGGCGTCCGCGCCATACGCGGGCATGCCTTCAGGAAACTCCTTCTTCACCCGCGCCGCCACCTTGGGTGCGGTTTCGGGTTTGCGCAGGCCCACCGTGCTCTTGGCCACCAGGGTGGCCAGGTCGCAGCCTTGAATCAGATCCACCGGGTCGAGCACGTTGCCTTCGGACTTGCTCATCTTCTTGCCTTCACCATCGCGCACCATGCCGTGGATGTAGACATCCCGAAACGGCACCTGGCCGGTGAAGTGGGTGGTCATCATGATCATCCGGGCAACCCAGAAGAAGATGATCTCGTAGCCGGTGACGAGCACCGAAGACGGCAGGAACAAGTCGCGCGCCGCGCTCGGCTGCGGCCAGCCCAAGGTGGAAAACGGCACCAGGGCCGACGAATACCAGGTGTCCAGCACATCGGCGTCGCGCGTCAGCGGCCCGGCATAACCGGCAGCTTGAGCGGCCACGCGCGCATCGGCTTCGCTGCGCGCCACGAACAACTCGCCGCCCGCGCCATACCAGGCCGGAATCTGGTGGCCCCACCAGAGCTGGCGGCTGATGCACCAGTCTTGAATGTTCTTCATCCACTGGTTGTAGGTGTTCACCCATTGCTCGGGCACGAAGCGCACGGCGCCCGATTCCACCGCGTCAATCGCCTTTTGCGCCATGCTGCGGCCGTCAGGCCCCGGCTTGGTGGTGGCCACGAACCATTGGTCGGTGAGCATGGGCTCCACGATCTGCCCCGTGCGCGCGCAGCGCGGCACCATCAACTTGTGCTTCTTGGTCTCGACCAACAAGCCCAGTGCTTGCAGGTCAGTCACCACGCGCTTGCGCGCGACAAAACGATCCAGGCCGCGGTAGGCGGCCGGCGCCTGGTCGTTCACCTTGGCGTCAAGATCGAGCACGCCGATCATCGGCAAGCCATGGCGCAGGCCAACGGCGTAATCGTTCGCGTCATGCGCCGGCGTGACCTTCACCACGCCGGTGCCAAAGGCGCGGTCCACGTAGGCATCGGCAATCACCGGAATCAAGCGCTCGGTGAGCGGCAGGCGCACGCGCCGGCCCACCAAGGCGGCGTAGCGCTCGTCTTCGGGGTGCACCATCACAGCGGTGTCGCCGAGCATGGTTTCGGGCCGCGTGGTGGCCACCACCAGCGCGCCGCTGCCGTCTTCAAGCGGGTAGCTGATGTGCCACAAGAAACCGTCTTCTTCTTCGCTCTCAACTTCCAGGTCGGACACCGCGCTCTTGAGCACCGGGTCCCAACTCACCAGGCGCTTGCCGCGGTAGATCAGCCCTTGCTCATACAAGGTGACGAAGGTGTCGGTGACCACGCCCGACAGGCCCGGGTCCATGGTGAAGTATTCATGCTCCCAACTCACGCTGGCGCCCATGCGGCGCATTTGCTGCGTGATGGTGGCGCCCGAATGCGCCTTCCATTGCCACACCTTCTGGGTGAAGGCGTCGCGGCCCAGGTCGTGGCGCGACACACCTTGCTGTTCGAGTTGGCGCTCGACCACGATCTGCGTGGCGATGCCGGCATGGTCGGTGCCCGGCACCCACAACGTGTTGTGGCCCAGCATGCGGTGGTAGCGCGTCAGCGCATCCATGATGGTCTGGTTGAACGCATGGCCCATGTGCAGCGTGCCGGTCACGTTGGGCGGCGGCAACTGGATGCTGAATGAAGGCTTGGTGGCATCGAGCGTGGGCGCGAAGGCGCCGCTGGCTTGCCACAGTGGGCCGAAACGGGCCTCGATGGCGGCGGGCTCAAACGATTTTTCTAGCTGGGTCATGGGTGGGGCGGGCCGGCGCTGCGCAGGGCAGACGCGGGCCGCATCAGGGCGACACGGGAGGGCTCGAATTGTAGGTCGTGGTACCTTCGTGCCTGCCGTGTTTGAGACGGTGCACAGGGGTTCAAATGGCCAGCCGAGACCCATCAACCAAGCCGCGACGCCGAGCCCTGTTGGTGGCGCTGTGCGCGTTGCCCATGGCGCTGCTGGTGGCCTGCGGCGGCAGCGACGGTGGCGTTGGCATTGATGCAGGCGGCCGTTGCAGCAGCGTCGAGCGCAAGGCTTTTTTGCAGACCTATTTCGGCGATTGGTATTTCTGGACCTTCCTGTCACCCAAGCCCATGCCCCCCAGCGCCAGCACAGTGGACGCCTACTTCAGTGCCTTGCTCTACAACGGCAGCGATGCCAACTTTCCGGCGGATCGTTGGAGCGGCTACGAAAGCACCGAAAGCTTCAACCGCTTTTTTGGTGACGGCCAGAACATGGGCTACGGTATTTTCGTCACCGGCGTGGAAGCCCGCACCAACCCCGAGCGTGGCCTGCAAGTGCGCTACACCGAGCCGCTGTCCCCCGCCGCGCTGGCGGGCCTGGTGCGGGGTGACGACATCATCAGCATCAACGGCGTGCCAGTGGCCAGCCTGATCGCCAGCGACGACTACAGCGTGCTCATGCCCAGCGCGGCCGGCACCGCGCTCAACCTGTTGCTGCGCAGCGGCGGCGTGCAACGCAGCGTGACGTTGTCCGCTGCAAGCTACGGTTTGACGCCCGTGGTCGGCGCCAAGACCCTGGCCTCACCGGCCGGCCGCCGCGTGGGCTACTTGCTGGTCAAAGACATGATTTCGCAGACCAGCACCGGCCTGGCCGCGGCGTTCGCCAACTTTCGCGCGCAGGGCGTGCAAGACCTGGTGCTGGACCTGCGCTACAACGGCGGCGGCCTGGTTTCAGCGGGCGCCAACCTGGCTTCGTACGTGGTGGGCGGGCGCGCCAGCGGCCAGGTCTACGCCAACCTGGTCTACAACAGCCAACACAGCGCCAGCAACAGCATTGCCCGCTTCAGCCTGCCCGCCGATGCCCTGGCCATGACCCGGGTGTACGTGCTCAGCGGGCCGCGCACCTGTTCGGCCGCAGAGCAGGTGGTCAACGGCCTGCGCCCGCTTGCCAACGTGGTGCTGGTGGGCGACACCACCTGCGGCAAGCCGGTCGGCTTCAACCCGCGCAGCGACAACTGCGGCACCACCTACAGCGTGGTCACCTTCGAATCCACCAACTCGCGCGGTGAGGGCCGCTATTTCGACGGCCTGGCGCCCACCTGCACTGCAACGGATGACGTCAGCCAGGCGCTGGGCGCGGCCGGCGAAAGCCTGCTCGCCACCGCGTTGAGCCATGCTGACACGGGCAGCTGCCCGGCTGCCGGCGGGCTTGAAAAGCCGAAACGCCGCACGCCGGGCGCGGCGCCGTGGCGCGAACCGGGCGAGCGCCAGGGCATGTTGGCGCGTTAACGTTTGAAAGCCCCCAAACCATGCCGCACGACCCGCACTTGGCTGACTTGATGCGCCAGGCCGTTCGCGGCCGCGCCGGCATCACCGAAAAGAAGATGTTCGGCGGCTACTGCTGGCTGCTCAACGGCAACATGATTGCCGGCGTGGAGGTGGGGCGCTACATGTTCCGCGTGGGCAAGGCGCTGCACGAAGAAGCCTTGCAGCGGCCGGGCGCCAAGCCGATGGACATCACCGGCAAGCCGATGAGCGGTTTTGTTTGGGTGGATGCCGACGCCGCACTCGACGCCGGCTTACCCGAATGGTTAGATTTCTGCACCCGCTTCGTGGCCGGCCTGCCGCCCATGTTGGCGGCTGGCCGGTCGGCCATCAAGGCCCGGCGGGCGGGTTGAACGTGAAGTCGGTGTAATCCAGCGCGCCGTTGCCGCCGACCACGCCAAGCAGCTTGGCGAACAACACCCTGTCTGCGCCGGCGTTCAGGATGCCGGTGGAGTCGTAGTACAGGTTGCCCGTGCCCGTTTCAAACAGGATGAAGTCGTCGCCATCGGCCGCCAGGCCTGTTGCGCTGGCCTTGAACTCCGATGCATCGAAGCTGGCGCCCAGCGCGGCGAAGATACTGGGCAGCAAGGCGATCTTGTCCAGCGCCAAGGCCTCGAAGCCGTAGATCGTGTCGACGTTGGCCACCGGGAACAGCGCCGTGTCAAACACGAACATGTCGGCCGCGCCATCGCCGCGGTTGTTGGTGCCGCCATACAGCGCATCGTTGCCCAGGCCGCCGCGAATCACGTCGCTGCCGCCACCGCCGTAAATGGTGTCCAGCCCACCGGCGCCGGCCAGGTTGTCGGCGCCCGAGCTGCCATTGATGGTGTCGCTGCCCTGGCTGCCGCCAATGCGGTTGCTGCTGTTGTCGCCTGAAATCGACAAGGTGCCGATCAGGTTCATCGCCGAGAAGTCCACCAGATCCACGGTCTTGACTGAAACCGCGAAGCCGCCGGTGTTCAGCGTTTCGATGCTGCTGGCCGTGAAGCCGGCGTTCAAGGTGATGGCCTTGGTGAACAGCATGGTGTCGCTGCCGCCGCTGCCATTCAAGGTGTCGCCACTCAGCTCGGTGCCACCGAAAACGAAGGTGTCGTTGCCACCGCTGCCGGTGATCGCGTTGGCCGCGGTGCTGCCTTGCAGGCGCCCCGCGAAGGTGAGGGTCAACGCGCTCAGGTCGAGGTTGCCATCGGTGCTGAGCGTGAAGCCGTTCAGCGCCAGGTTCTCCACATTGCTCAGCAACAGCGGGCCGCTCAGGCTGGTGTTGGCGGTGAGCCAGAGCGTGTCCAGGTCAGAGCCACCGTCGATGACGTCGCCATTAAGCTCCGTGCCGCCCACGCGAATGGTGTCGTTGCCGGCGCCGCCGTTCACCATGTCGGCGCCCGCGCCGCCAACCAGGGTGTCGTTGCCATCACCGCCGTTCAGCGTGTCGTTGCCGCCGCTGCCGTTCAGCGTGTCGTTGCCGCCCAGACCGTTGAGGGTTTCATCGGCCGCGCCACCGTTCAGCGTGTTGTCCAAACCATCGCCATTGATCACCGGCAGCACGGCCAGGCGAACTGTGGTGCTGGCCGTGCCGCCGTGGCCATCGCTCACCGTGTAGCTGAAGTTCACGTTGCCGCTGAAGCCGGCATTGGGTGTGAACTGCAAGGTGCCCGCCGCAGCGTCAATGATCGTCACCACACCGCTGGCCGGCGACACCACCGAAGCGATGCTGAGCAGGTCGCCATCCACATCGCTGTCATTGGCCAGCACGTTGATGATGATGGGCACGCCGGTGTTCGTGCTGTAGGCGGTGTCGCTCACGGCCACCGGGTTGTCGTTCACCGGGGCCAGGTTCAGTGTGCGCTCAGCGGCCACGCTGCCGCTTTGGCCATCCACCACATTCCAGCTCAAGGTCACGTTGCCGTTGAAGTTCAAAGGTGTGCTCAGGCTCCAACTGCCGTTGCCGTTCACCAAGGCGCCGATGTTTGTGGCAAGGCCTTGCACGGCCAGGGTGTCGCCGTCCACATCGGTGAAGCCGGCCAGCAGTTGCGCGGCTGTCACGGTGTAGGCCGTGTCTTCAAAGCCGCCAGGCAAGGCCGTCGCGGCGCCCGTTGGGGCGTCGTTCACGGCGGCCAGGCTGAAGCTTTGGTTGGCGTTCAAGCTGCCGCCGTAGCCGTCAACCACGGTGTAGCTCAACTGCACGGCGCCGTTGGCGTTGGCCGCTGGCGTGACCAGCCACTGGCCGGGCCCATTGGCGGTGATGCTGCCTTGGCTGGCGCTGAGGCTGCCGCTGCTGAGGGTGAGTTCGTCACCATCGGGGTCGCTCAGGCCGGCCAGCAAGTCAGCCGTGCTCACGGCGTAGGGCGTGTCTTCGGTGCCGGCGGCCAGCAGCGCTGTCGGCGTGCCCGTGGGTGCGCGGTTGCCGTTGTTCACGCTGAACGTGAAGTCATCAAACACGCTGGCACTGCCGCTGTCGGTGGCAGTGACGCGGATCGTTAGGTTGCCTGCGTCGGCGTTGGCCGGCGTGCCGCTGAACGTTTGCGTGGCGGCACTGAAGCTCAGCCAGGCCGGCAGCGCCGAGCCATCAACCAGGGTGGCGGTGTACGCAAGCGTGTCCAGCGCGTCGGGGTCGCTGAAGCTGTTGGCGGCCAGGGTGTGGCTGAAGGCCGAGTTGGTGTCCGTGCTTTGATCCGGCACTGGCAGTGCCAGCACCGGTGCATCGTTGGTGTTGGCCACCGTCAGTTCCAGGTCGGCAAAGGCACTGGCGCCTGACCCGTCGGTGGCGGTGATGCGCACCGCGAGCAAGCCCACGTCGCCATTGGCCGGTGTGCCGCTCAATTGGCCGGTTGTGGCATTGATGCCCAGCCAGGCTGGCAGCAGCGCGCCATCGTCCAGCGTGGCGCTGTAGCTCAGGGTGTCGCCGGGGTCGGTGAAGGCGCCTGCGGGTAAGTCCCAGGCAAAGGCGGCGTCTTCGATGGCACCGGTGGCATCGAGCGTGCCGGCCACTGGGGGCTGGTTGAAGGCGGCGAGCAGTTGCGCCAGCGTTTTCACGCCATCAACAAACTGGAACAGCTCGATGCCGCTGACAGTGTCGACGCCGTCCACATAGGTGCCGCTGCGGGTATCGGTGAGCGTCAATGAAGCCGCGCTGCCGCTGAAGCTGTAGTCAGCAAAGTTGCCGAAGTACACGGCCGTGTCGTCGCCGCCCGCACCGCCGTTGATGGCGTCATGGCCCACGCGGCCTTCGAACACTTCGCCTGCGGCGTCGCTGCCGGTCAGGGTGTCGTTGAAGAAGCTGCCGCGTATGGCTTCGATGTTGCGCAAGGTGTCGGTGCCGAAGCTGCCGCCACTGGCCACGATGCTGGTGCCCAGTGTTTGCGTGCCGTCAAAGGCCGTGCCGTCGCCGCTGCCGCCCAGCGTGACCACCACGCCCTGCGTGGCGGTGGTGTAGACGACCCAGTCGAAGCCGCCGCGCCCGTCGAGCAGATCGTTGCCGCCATTGCCGGTGAAGGTTTCAAAGCTGCCTGCCACCAGGTTGTCGCTGCCGTAAAGAAAGTCTGCAAAGTGCGAGCCACGCAGGCTTTCGATGTTGACGAAACTGTCTACGTCGCTGCCGCTCACCACGGTGGCCACACCGGTGGCCAGATCGGCCGTGACGCCGTTGCTGGCGTAGTCGAAGCGCACGAGGTCCCAGCCACCGCGGCCATCAATGAAGTCGTTGCCGTTGCGGCCCTCGAACTGCTCGGGCCGGTCGGTGCGGCTGGAGCCGTAAAGGAAGTCGTGCCCCGTGCCGCCGCGCACGTGGTTGATGTTCACCAACGTGTCGTTGCCGCCGCCACCTGTGCTGCGCGCCGCGGCGCCGCCGATCAGGCCAGCGCCATCGGTGGTGTCCAAGTCAACCGTTACGGTGGTGGTGATGCCCTGGTAGCTGGCACGGTTGTCACCCAGGAAGTACTGCACCTCGGTCATCGCGCCGCCGTCGATGTAGTCGTCGCCCCCCGAGCCTTCGAATTGCTCGAACACCAAGGCGTCACTGCCGACCAAGCTGTCGTTGAAGTTGGAGCCGAAGACGAAGCTGAAGTTGACGAGTTGGTCGAGCGTGCCGAAGCCGTCGTTGGCGGTGCCGCTATAGCCAGCCTGTGCAGAGGCGTCTTGCAAACGCACGCTCACGGCTGTCGGGGCACTGCCATAACCGACGGTGTTGCCGTCGGTGTAGTTGACGAGGTCGGTGGTCAGGCCGCCATCGAGCCAGTCGTTGCCGGCTTCGCCTTTGAGGTTGTCGGCTCCGGCCAGCCCACGAATGACGTCGTCGCCGCCACGGCCGTCGATGTCGTTGTTGACGGCATCACCGATCAACGTGTCGGCAGCGTTAGACCCGCGCAGGTTCTCGATGCGCACCAGCGTGTCGTTGCCGTCAAAGCCGGTGGCGCTGCCGGCTTCGAGACTGGCCCAGACGCCGGTGCTGGCGTTGGTGCTGTCATACGCGGCGCGATCGAAAGTGCCGACCCCGCCGTCGATGTAATCGTCGCCACCGCCACCGCGAATGAAGTCGCCAAAGTTCGGGGTGTCCATGCCGATCAGCGTGTCGTTGCCGGCGCCGCTGATGATGCCTTCGAAGTTGCTCAGCGTGTCGTTGCCTTCGGCGCCGCTGGCAAAGCCCAATTGCAGGTTGACCGTGACGGCGCCTGTGGAACGGTAGAAGACGATGTCGCCAGCGCTGTCGTTGGTGCCTCCGTCAAGCACGTCATCGCCGGCGTCACCCCAGATGAAGTCTTGGCCGGCAGCGCCGAAGATGACGTCGGTGCCGCCGCGCCCTTCGAGGTTGTTGTTGCCCGCATCGCCGCTGATGCTGTCGGCCTGGTCGGTGCCATTGATGTTTTCGATGCCGGTGAGCGTGTCGGTGCCCCCGCCACCCGTGACCAAGCCCGCGCCGTTGAGCAGCGTGACCGTGATGCCGGTGCTTTGGTTGGTGAAGAAGTAGTCGGCCGTGTCGGCGCCGCCTTGACCATCGATCACATCGTTGCCGTCGCCGCCGGTGATGTAGTCGTTGCCGTTGCCACCGTAGACGGCGTCGTTGCCGTTGTCGGCGCGCAGTTGGTCATCGCCCTCGCCGCCGTTGAGCACATCGTCGCCATCACCGCCATAGAGAAAGTCGCGGCTGGCACCACCGCTCAGGTGGTTGTTGAGGCCATCGCCGTAGAGGTTGTCGGTGAACGCGCTGCCGATCACAACCTCGATGCCGCGCAGCGTGTCGTTGCCTGCCGCGCCGGTGGCGTTGCCCACGCCGTTGCCGCCGCTGCCCAGCCACACGTTCACGCCGCCGCTCGCACCGCTGTAGTCGGCGGTGTCGAAGTCCACTCCGCCATCCAGCTCGTCGTCGCCGCCCAAGCCGATCAAGGTGTCGTTGCCGGCATCGCCAAACAAGTTGTCCTGCACTGCGCTGCCCAGCAGCACATCGTTGCCCGCCGTGCCGCTGAGGTTGTTCTCAAGCAGGGTGTTGGCCAGGTTAAACACCTGCACTTGAAAGATGCCGGCGTTCATTGAGAACAGGCCGTAGCCATCGCTCAGCTCAATGCGTTCGAGCATGCCGCTGCCATCGGCCGTGAACATGCCATGAATGGTCACGCCGCCCAGCGTGGTCGTGGGGTTGGCGTCATTCCAAGTCGTGGTGGGCTGAATCAATATCACGAAGTCATTGCCCACGCGCTGGCCGTTCAGGTAGCCCAGCTTGAGGTTGCTGAACACCAACTTGTCGAAGCCGCCGCCCAGGTTGTTGATGACGTCGAAGCCCTGCGTGGCGATGACCGTGGTGCCGTCAGCGGCGTAGGTCACGTCGCCATAGAGATAGGTGTCGTCGCCCGCACCACCCGCCAGCAAGTCATTGCCACCCAGGCCTTCGAACTTGTTGTTCAGCTCGTTGCCAATCAGCACATCATCAAAGTCGCGCGTGCCGCGAAGGTCTTCAATGTCGCGCAGCACATCGGTGCCGCCGTAACCATCGCTGGCCGAACCGTCGGCGCCGTTCAGGCCGAGGGTAACGGTCACACCCACCAGGCCGGTGTCGTACGCTGCGCGGTCGGTGCCGCCATTGCCGTCGATCAGGTCGTTGCCGGTGCGGCCTTCAAACGACTCGAAGGCGCCGCTGTCGCTGCCCAGCAAGGTGTCGTTGAAATCCGAGCCGCGCACGGCTTCGATGTTGAGCAGCGTGTCGTTGCCCACCACGCCACCTGTGAGCACGATGGCGCCGTTGCTGGTGGTGATGTGCAGGCCGTCAATGGCTGTGCCGATGCCGGTGCCGCCTAACTGAACGAAGACGCCTTCGGTGCTGTTGGTGTAGTCCACCCGGTCGTAGCCCGCACCACCGTCGATGGTGTCGTTGCCGCCGTTGCCATGGAAGAACTGGAAGCGCCCTTCCAGCGCATCACCGCCACCGAGCAAGTTGTCGTTGAAGTGCGAGCCGCGCACGCCTTCCATGTTGGAGAAGGTGTCGTTGTCGGCGGCCGAGACGTAGCCCGTGCCCAGGAACAGGTTCACCGTGGCACCGGTGCTGAGGTCACCCGGCGTGAAGTAGTCGTAGCGCACAAAGTCGTAGCCGCCGCGGCCGTCCATCACGTCAATGCCGCCACGGCCTTCAAAGGCTTCGGCCACGTCAGTGCGGTTGCTGCCGTACATCACGTCGTTCGAGTTGCCACCCCGCACATGGTTGATGTTGACCAGCGTGTCGTTGCCATCGGCGCCGGTGGCATGGCCATGCAGCATGCCAGCCAGTGCGGGGTCGAAGAAGCCCATGTCTTCCAGGCCGATGCCGTCGTTCACATCCAGATCCACCGTCACGCTGGCGGTGGCGTTTTGGTAGCTGACGCGGTTGCCGTTGCGCGCATTGAGCGTGTCACTGAGTGCACCGCCATCAATGACGTCATTGCCCCTGAGAGGCTCGAAATGCTCGAACAGCAACTCTGCCGTGCCGGTGAGCACGTCATCAAAAATGGACGAGGTGACGAAGTTGATGTTCACCAGCGTGTCGGTGCCCAGGTTGCCGTCGGTGGCTACGCCGGTTTGCAGGTTCACTGTGACGCCGCTGCCGGCAGCGCTGTAGGTGACGCTGTTCCCATCAAGGTAGTTCAGGCGGTCGAGGATGGCGCCACCGTCAAGCCAGTCGTTGCCAGCGCCAATTGAATTGCTGGCCGAGGCACCGGCTCTGAAAGTGTCAAAACCGGCTTCGCCATACAAGGTGTCGTTGCCGGCGCCACCGTTCAGTGCGTCGTTGCCGGCGCCGCCCCGCAGCGTGTCGTTGCCGGCGTCGCCTTGCAAGGTGTTGTCCAGGTCGTTGCCGATCAACACGTCGTCCAGCGCACTGCCGTTCACCTGTTCGATGTTGAACACCTGATCGGTGTGCCCCCAGTTGTCGGTGGCCGTGTTCAGCAACAGGTTCACATACACGCCAGCGACCGTGACCACCGGGCCGCTGTAGCCGTCGAACCCATCATTGAAGTAATTCAGCGTGTCCAAGCCGGCGCCGCCGTCGATGATGTCGGCGCCGCTGCCGGCGAAGATGTTGTCGTTGAGGTTGCCGCCGGTGATGGTGTCGTTGCCGGCACGGGCAAAGACGTAGCCGTTGACGTTGCCCATCTGAATGACATCAGCAAAGTAGCTGCCATGCAGGTTCTCGATGCTGAACAAGGTGTCGGCGCTGCCATAGCCGTCGCTGCTGGCCTGGCCGGTGATGAGGTTGATGCTGATGCCGCCTGGCGCATCTTCGTAATAGGCCAGGTCGCTGCCGCCATCGCCGTACAGGGCGTCGGTACCGGCGCCGCCGGCCAGCCAATCGTTGCCCAGGCCGCCGTACAAGGTGTCGCTGCCGCCGTGGCCCCACAACTGATCGTCGAAGTCAGTGCCGAACAGTGTGTTGTCGAAGCCGTCGCCATTGATGATGCTCATACCGATGCGCTTTCGCTGGTTCGGGCGCTGGTCTGCCGTTCGAGCAGCCGCCTGGCTGTTCGCATGCGCCGTGGTTGATGGAAGTCAAGTAAAAGGTTAACTGCGCAAGTCGGGCGCGTCGTCACATGTTTTGGTGAAAGTCGGGTTCACCCATACCCTCAAGCCAGGGGTTGACCGCCACACTGGCGCCAGCGAAGCAACGGCAGCATCAGCCACAGCAACGACAGCCGTTCACATGAACATGCGGTGACCCCGTGCGCAGCATCTGCCATGCTGGCCCGCGCTGCTAACCCAAACACAAGACACACAACTCAATGACCTGGCGCGTGCTGGTGGTGGACGACGACGGCGAGGTGCGCGACTTCGTGGCCACCAGCATCGCCGCCTGCGCCGAGCTTGAACTGGCCGCCGGCCTGGGCACCGTGGCGCAGGCGCGCGAGTGGTTGAACGACCCGGCGCACCAGGTGGATGTGCTGCTCACCGACCTGGGCCTGCCCGATGGCAGCGGCCTGGAACTCATCCGCCTGGCCAGCCGGCGCTCACCGCCCTGTGAGGCGATGGTGATCTCGGTCTTTGGTGACGATGAAAACGTGCTGGCCAGCATCGAAGCCGGCGCGCTGGGCTATCTGCACAAAGATGAAACGCCGGCCAATATCGCGCAGACCATCGTCGACATGAAACGTGGTGCCTCGCCCATTTCACCCATGGTGGCGCGCCGTGTGCTGGCCAAGTACCGGGCCATGAGAACCCATGCCACAGCGCCTGCGCCGGTGCCCGATGCCGCCACGGCAGCGCTGCTCACGCCGCGTGAGCAAGAGGTGCTGGAACTGTTCGCGCGTGGTTTTTCTTATGCCGAGATCGCGCGCCTGCAAGGCTTGAGCGTGCACACCGTGCGCACCCATGTGAAGAACCTGTACGCCAAGCTGGCGGTGCATTCCAAGAACGAAGCCGTGTTCGAAGCCACGCAGATGGGCTTGCTCGGCCGCGGTGCCAAGGGCCTGCGTTGAAGGTGCTCGTGCTCGTGCTCGTGCTGGCGCTGTGGTTGTGGGCGCTGCCGGGCCCGGGCTGGGCGGCGCAGACCTTGACCCAGGCCCATGCCTGCGTGCCCACGGCCCAGGGCTGCACGATGCAGGCCACGACCTTGCCTTACTTCTGGGATGCGCTTCAACCCGGCCAGGCCGGGCGCGCCGAATTCACGCTGCTGTTCGATGCACCCGCCGCGCCCGTTGGGCAGGTTGGGCCCGTTGGGCCCGTTGGGCCACTGGCGCTTTACCTGCAACGCATTGGCAATGGCTACGAGTTGCGCCTGAACGGTGAGGTGTTGGCGCACAGCGCCGACTGGCAACGCCCCAACGGCCCCGATGCGGCCAAGGCGCCGTTGCTCATCACCGTGCCGGCCGCGCTGCTGCGCCCGCGCAATGAGCTGCAGGTGTCGCTGCGGGCCGATGTGGCACGCCGCGCTGGCTTGAGCGCGCCGCTGCTGGGCACGCCACAAGAGGTGCTGCCGCACTACCGGGCTGACTACCGCTGGCGCGTGCTCGGCGTGGAAATCGGCGCCACGCTCACCGGCCTGGTGGCGCTGCTGGCCTGGGCCTTGTGGATCAGCCGGCCGCGCACGTCCGGCGTGGCTGCGGCTGCCGGCGCAGCAGGTGGCCGCGAACGCGACCCGGCCTACATCCATGCCGCCGTGGCCATGGCCGGCTGGTGCCTGTTCTTTGGTGACCCGGCGATAGAGAACCCGCTGCTGCCCTGGCCGGGCTGGGGGCTGCTGGTGGCCGGCGGGTTTGCCACCGGCGTGTGTGCCATGACGCTGTTTTGCCAGGACGTGGCAGGCCTGGAAACGCGGCGTTCTCGCTGGCTTATGGTGGCGGTGGCCTTGGCCGGCGTGCTGAGCGCCGCAGTCGGTTTGTGGGCAGGCCTGTGGCAGGCCTGGGCCGGCTGGCTGGGCGCGATGGTGGTGGCCTATGCCATGTACGGCCTGTACTTCGCCTGGCACTGCTGGCGCGCGCCCAGCGCAGCGCGCTTGCTGCTGGCGGCCGCCGTGTTGATCAATGTGTTTGGCGGTGCGTGGGACTGGGTCACTGTGTTGCGCGATGGCGACCTGTACGGCGACAACGCCTTCGGCCGCTACCTGCCCATGCTCTATGCCTTGGTGCTCGGCTTCATCCTCGTGCAGCGCTTTCGCCAGGCGCATGCGCGGGCCGATGAGTTGGCCGCGTCGATGGCGGCGCAAGTGCAGGCCAAGACGGTGGAGTTGCAACGCAGCTACGAGATCATGGAAACGCTGGCCCGCGAGCAAGCACGCACGGCCGAGCGCTCGCGCATCCTGCGCGACATGCATGACGGCGTGGGTTCGCACATCGCCTCGGCCATTCGGCAGTTGCAATCTGAAAAGCCCGCGCCCGCCCAGGTGCTGTTGACGCTGCGCGAATCGCTCGATCAATTGAAACTGTCGATCGACGCCCTGAACCTGCCCCCGGGTGACGTGGCCGCGCTGCTGGCCGACCTGCGCTACCGCCTGGGCCCGCGCCTGGCCGCGGCTGACCTGGAACTGCACTGGCAGGTGCAGCCGGTGGCGCCACTGCTGCGGCTGGATGGCGACGCGCTGCGCCAGTTGCAATACGTGGTGTACGAGGCTTTGTCGAACGTGATGCAGCATGCGCAGGCGCGTGGTGTTGCGCTGAGCTTGAGCGAGGGTGCGCAAGGCCTCGAACTGCGCATCCAAGACGATGGCCAGGGCTTCGATGTGGCCAGCCCCGCGCGCCGCGGCCTGAACGCCATGCGTCAGCGCTGCGAGGCCATCGGTGCAACGCTTGAGTTGAGCAGCGCGCCGGGTGCGACTTGCGTGTGCATTCGCCTGGCGCGCTGAGCGCTACATCAGCAGGTGTTCACCCGCGTTGTCGCCACCCAGGATGACGTAGTTCACCTTGCGGATGTCGGCCAGCTTGGTGCCGCCTGAGTACGAAATGGAGCTTTGCACGTCTTCGCGCATCTCGCGCAACGTTTCAGACAACTTGCCTTTGATGGGTTCGAGGATGCGCTTGCCTTCAACGTGCTTGTATTCGCCCTTGTTGTAGTCACTGGCCGAGCCGTAGTACTCCTTGAACAGCTTGCCGTCGACTTCCACCGTCTTGCCCGGGCTTTCTTCATGGCCGGCGAACAGCGAGCCGATCATCACCATGCTGGCGCCGAAGCGCACGCTCTTGGCAATGTCGCCATGGTCGCGGATGCCGCCATCGGCCACGATGGGTTTGGTGGCCACGCGGGCACACCACTTCAGTGCGCTCAATTGCCAGCCGCCGGTGCCGAAGCCCGTCTTCAGCCGCGTGATGCAAACCTTGCCCGGGCCGACGCCCACCTTGGTGGCGTCGGCGCCCCAGGTTTCCAGGTCGATCACCGCTTCGGGCGTGGCCACGTTGCCGGCGATCACAAAGGTGTTCGGCAGCTTGATTTTGATGTGTTCGATCATCCTGCGCACCGGCTCGGCATGGCCGTGCGCGATGTCGATCGTGATGTAGTCGGCGCCCAGCCCTTCGGCCGCTAACGCATCAATGCACGCCACATCCGCCGCCTTCACGCCCACGCTGAGCGACACGTACAAGCCCTTGGCGCGCATGCTGCGCGCATAGGCCAGGTTGTCGATGTCAAAGCGGTGCATCACGTAGAAGTAATCGTTGGCCGCCAGCCATTCGGTGATCGGCTCGTCGACCACTGTCTTCATGTTGGCCGGCACCACCGGCAGCTTGAAGCGTCGTGGGCCGAATTCGATGGCAGCGTCGCATTCGCTGCGGCTGTCGACCCGGCACTTGCGCGGCAGCAGCAAGACGTTGTCGTAGTCAAAAATTTCCATGGCGCACTCCGTTGATGGCCCCGCGCGCGGGCGCAAAAAAACCAGGCGCGAAATATCGAACCCGGTGAACCATTCTACGTGGCCATGCTTCCTAAAATCACTCGATGAACCCACATGAAGGCGCAGCCGGGCTGCTCAAGAACCTCAACCCCGAACAGCTTGCGGCCGTCACGTTGCCCGCGCAGCCGGCCCTCATCCTGGCCGGCGCCGGCTCGGGCAAAACGCGGGTGCTCACCACGCGCATCGCCTGGCTGATGCAGACCGGCCAGGTCTCACCTGGTGGTGTGCTGGCCGTGACCTTCACCAACAAGGCGGCCAAGGAGATGCTGCACCGCCTGGGCCTGATGCTGCCGGTGGCCGTGCGCGGCATGTGGATCGGCACCTTTCACGGCCTGTGCCACCGCTTCTTGCGCACGCACTGGAAGATGTGTAGCCTGCCGCAGGGCTTTCAGGTGCTGGACGCACAAGATTCGCAAAGTGCGGTCAAGCGCATCGTCAAGGCCATGAACCTGGATGAAGAGCGCTTCGCGCCCAAGCAGGTGTCTTACTTCATTGCTCATGCCAAGGAAGAAGGCCAGCGCCCGCGCGATGTGCCGCTGCGCGACGAGCACACGCGCAAGCTGGTGCAGGTGTACCAGGCCTATGAAGACCAGTGCCAGCGCGAAGGCGTGGTCGATTTCGCCGAGCTGATGCTGCGCACCTACGAGCAACTGCGCGACAACGACGCCCTGCGCGAGCATTACCAGCACCGTTTTCGCCATGTGCTGGTGGATGAATTTCAAGACACCAACCGGCTGCAGTACCTGTGGTTGAAGATGTTCTCGCCCCCGCCCGGCCGCGAAGGCCAGGGCGTGTTCGCGGTGGGCGATGACGACCAAAGCATCTACGCCTTCCGCGGCGCCAAGGTTGGCAACATGGCTGACTTCGAACGTGAGTTTCACGTCTCAAAAGTCATCAAACTCGAACAGAACTACCGCTCGTTCGGCCACATCCTCGATAGCGCCAATGCGCTGATCGCCCACAACACCAAGCGCCTGGGCAAGAACCTGCGCACCGATGCCGGTGCGGGTGAGCCGCTGCGTGTGTTTGAGGCGCCGAGTGACTTTGCCGAAGCGCAGTGGCTGCTGGAGCAAGCGCAAAGCCTGCACCGGCAGGGCACGCCGCGCGTGCAAACGGCGGTGCTGTACCGCAGCAACGCGCAGTCGCGGGTGATTGAAAGTGCCTTGTTCAACGCTGGCGTGCCTTACCGCGTGTATGGCGGCCTGCGCTTTTTCGAGCGCGCCGAGATCAAGCATGCGCTGGCCTATTTGCGCCTGCTTGAGAACCCGAACGACGACACCAGCTTTTTGCGCGTGGTGAACTTTCCCACCCGTGGCATCGGCGCGGGCACGACTGAAAAACTGCAAGACGCGGCGCGCGCCAGCGGCCGCAGCCTGGCGCAGAGTGTGGCCGCAGTGCCGGCCAAGGGCGGCGCCAACCTGCAAGCCTTTGTTGGCTTGATTGATACGTTAAGGGCCAAGACGCAGGGCCTGACGCTGCGCGAGATCATTGCCCACATGCTCGATGCTTCGGGCCTGCTGGCGCATTACCGTGCGGAGCGTGACAGCACCGACCGGGTTGAAAACCTGGAAGAACTGGTCAACGCGGCCGAAGGCTTCGTCACCCAGGAAGGTTTTGGCAAGGATGCGATCGCGCTCACCGTGGATGAGCAGCGCGACAACGTCTCACCCGACCCGGACTCGGGCGAGATCATGTCGCCCCTGGCCTCCTTCCTGACCCACGCCGCGCTGGAGGCCGGCGACAACCAGGCCCAGGCGGGCCAAGACGCGGTGCAACTGATGACGGTGCACGCCGCCAAGGGCCTGGAGTTCGACGCCGTGTTCATCACCGGCGTGGAAGAGCACTTGTTCCCGCATGAAAACTCGCTGGCCAGCGTGGAAGGGCTGGAAGAAGAGCGCCGGCTGATGTATGTGGCCATCACCCGCGCGCGCCAGCGGCTGTACTTGAGCTTCAGCCAGACGCGCATGCTGCATGGGCAGACGCGCTACAACGTGAAGAGCCGCTTCATTGACGAATTGCCCGAAGGCAGCCTGAAGTGGCTGACGCCCAAGAACTCAGCCTTCGGTTCCGGCCACGCCCGCGCCTACAGCGATGCCTGGTCGCGCGGCACGGGGTTGGGCTCGATCGTCGGTGCGGGCAACGTGCCGCCGCGCGCGCCGGCCGCACCGGCAGCGCCGCCGCCCTTCGAGCCGCGTGAGGCACCCGGCACCCTGCGCACCGGCCAGAGCGTGTTCCACAACAAGTTCGGCGAAGGCGTGGTGCTCACGCTCGAAGGCCGCGGGGCAGATAAGCGCGCGCAGATCAACTTTGGCCGCCACGGCCTGAAGTGGCTGGATCTGGGCATTGCCAAGCTCACGCCGATCAATTGACGAGCGCCGAGCGTTGGCGCGCCACCGGTGAGGCCTCTGGTAGGATTCCTACTTCCGTTTCCTACTTTTTGCAGGAGGTTGACGCCATGCTTGTCACCGACAAAGGCCAAGTCACCATCCCGAAGCACATTCGGGTTGCTGCCGGCGTGGCCCCGGGTAGCGAAGTGTCGTTCAGCCTGGAAGGCAGCAAGATCATCATCACACCGCTCGCGACGAACGTGAAGAATGATCGGCGAGCCCAGCTACGCCAAGCCGCAGCCCGGGTTCGCGCCAGCCTCAGCGCTGAGTTCCGCCAGTTGGGTGCGGACGACATCATGGACTTTCTGCGCGGCGATGCAGGCAATGTGAAACGTGGCCGTCGCTAGTCTGCTCAGCTATGACGGCAGTGCCGGAATTCTTGTTGACACCAACGTCTGGGTCGACTGCATGGATCAGAAAAGTTCCTGGCACGACTGGGCCATCGAACAGTTGCAAACGTGCAGCGAGCGGGCGCCGTTGCATGTCAACCTGATCATCTACACGGAGCTGCTTGTGCCTGATCCCGACGTGGCAGCGCTCGACAGTCTGCTGGACGTCTACGGCGCCGTGCGCGGTGCGCTTCCTTGGGCCTGTGCGGGGCTGGCGGCCCGCGCCTTCGCTGCATATCGCCGCCGTGGCGGCAGCAAGCAGCTGCCGCTGCCAGATTTCTACATTGGGGCGCATGCAGCGGTATCGAACTTGAGCGTCTTGACGCGTTACCCGAGCGGCTACAGAAGCTACTTTCCGCGCCTGGCGGTGCTGGGTCCCTGAAGAGAGCGGCGTGCAGCTTTCTTCTAACGTTAATTGACAGGTGACCCGTTTGCCGCTTCGGCTTCGACGCCAAAGCTGTCTTTGAACACGAACCACAGCGAGGTGTAGAACGCGGCCGAAAACACCAGGCCAGCCGGCACCGCCAGCATGCCGGCGAGTTGCGGCACGCCCACCAGGGTGAGCAAGGTGCCCAGCACCAGGCTGCTGGCCAACAGGGCGGCCATGAACGCCAATGAATACAGCGCAACGGCGCCGCGGTTGCGCCACAAGGCCAGGGTGCTGGAAAACAGCGACTGCGCCACGCCTTGACCACCCCAGAACACCAATGACGGTGCGTGCCAGAACGGCACCGAAAGCAGCCCGATCAGCACCAGCCGCGCGACGATGCCATTGGCCAGGCTCGGGTCGGCCAACAGGTCGTTGACCTGCTTGCGCGCCGACTCCCCCTTGGCCATCAGCACTTGCAGCTTGTTGAAGGCGCCGCCGTCGATGACGTCGCCCAGCAGCATGATCAGCAGCATGAGCACCGCGTACAGGCCACACAGTTGCAGGATGCCTTTGCGCCGCGCAGGCGGGCCGCGCAAGGGCTCGAACAATTGCCCCACCTGCACCGAGCCGCCCTTGAGCACCGCGTGCGTGGCCAGCATGTAGGCCAGGCTCAGCAAGGGCAGGGCCATCAACACCAGCATGCCGCCCAGGTAGGGCACCACCGAAGCCAGCAACGCCACGACCAAGAAGGCCGCAAACATGCCGCTGAAGGCGAACGGGCTCTTGGCAAACGCCTGGAACCCCTGCGCCGCCCAGCGCAAGCCCTGTGCAGCGGGAACGGTACGAAGACTCAACGCCATTTGTTCAACACCCTTAGAACTTGTCCGTAAATAGGAGGGCCCTGCGCCGGGGCCCCATTGGGCACAGGCGTAGGAGCGAGGCGCGCCGCGGTGTGGTTCACCGCCAGCGACGCGCGACACCCGCCTGTGCCCAATGGGGC
>JANOXU010000043.1:0-34731 GCA_031418595.1 Burkholderiales bacterium | reverse complement strand
CGCCTTGCCAGCGCACCGCATCACGGCCCACTCGGGCGCGTCCAACTGCCGTTTCTAGGTTAATTCAAGGCTACAAGCGCTCACAACTGTGCGACGCTTGGCCAACCGAACGAGCCATCGGCTGCCAACCACGCGCGCAGTCGCTGCGTTGGGTTTGCACCCCTCGTTCCATTGGAGCCCGATCATGCTCAAGCACACCTTCTTGCTCGCCGCCCTGGCCGCCGGCATCTCGTTCGCCCAGGCCGCCGATGTCGGCGTGTCAGTGCAGATCAGCCAACCCGGCGTTTATGGCCGCATCGACATCGGCCGCTTCCCTCAGCCTGCCGTGATGGTGGCGCAGCCGGTGGTCATTCACGCGCCGCGGGTGGTGCAGCCGCGGCCCATCGAGCCGCTGTACCTGTGGGTGCCGCCCGGCCATCAAAAGCATTGGGGCAAGCATTGCCAGCGCTACCAGGCCTGCGGCAGGCCGGTGTACTTCGTGCAAGACCAGTGGTATCAACAACATGTCATGGCCGCTCAGCCTGGTCAACGTGGGCGCAACCATGACCATGCTGAACGCGGCAATGGCCATGGCAAGGGCCACGGCCGCGGCCACAAAGACTGAAAGCCATCGCGCCGCATGTATGAAACCCCGCTGACTGGCCTGGTGCTCAGCGGGGGCGGCGCGCGCGCGGCCTACCAAGTGGGCGTGCTGCGTGCCATTGCGCAACTGCGCCGTCAAGCCAGCCTGGGCACGGCGCAGCGTCGCAACCCCTTTGGCGTGATCTGCGGCACCTCGGCCGGTGCCATCAACGCCGCGGCCCTGGCCTGTAATGCCGATCAGTTCGACACTGCCGTGCAAGGCATGGCCCAAGTGTGGGAAAACTTCCGCGCCGACCAGGTCTACCGTGCCGATTCGCTGGGCGTGATTCGCAGCGGCGCGCAGTGGTTAACCATGCTCTCCATCGGCTGGGTGATCGCGCGCTGGCGCCGCGCGCGGCCACGCTCGTTGCTGGATAACTCGCCCTTGGCGCAGCTGCTGCAAGAAATGGTGCCGTTCGAGCGGTTGCCGCGCATGCTGCGTGGGCGCCACCTGCAGGCCTTGGCCGTCACGGCTTCCAGCTACACCTCGGGTGAGCATGTCACCTTCTATGAGTCGGCCGCCCCACTGGCGCCGTGGGTGCGCTCGCAGCGCGTGGCGTTGAGCACGAGCCTGAGCCATGCGCACTTGCTGGCGTCGTCGGCCATTCCCTTCGTCTTCCCGGCCAGCGAGTTGCCGGCGGGCCAGGCCACGCAGTGGTTCGGTGACGGCTCCATGCGCCAAACCGCTCCCATCTCGCCCGCCATTCATCTGGGTGCGCAGCGCGTGCTCATCATCGGTGCGGGACGCATGCACGAGCCGCCGGGTCGCCTGGCGCCCAACACCGGCTACCCGAGCCTGGCGCAGATTGCCGGGCACACGCTGTCGGGCATCTTCCTGGACGCCCTGGCGGTCGACGTGGAACGCATGCAGCGCATCAACCGCACCCTGGCGCTGTTGCCGCAAGACGCCCGTTTGGCCACGCCCTTGCGCCCGGTGCAGGCCTTGGTGATTGCGCCTTCGCAGCGCTTGGACGACATCGCCGCCAAACACATTGGTGAACTGCCGGCGGCCGTGCGCGCCCTGCTGCGCGGTGTGGGCGTGAGCGGGCGCGGGCGCGACGCGAGCGGCGCCGCCTTGGCCAGTTACCTGCTGTTCGAAAGCTCGTACACGCGCGAGCTGATGGCGCTGGGCCAGGCTGACACACTGGCGAGGCGCACGGAGGTCTTGAACTTCTTCGGTTGGGAAATGCAAAGGGCCCCGCTCGGCGGGGCCCTTCACAGCAGCGCCTGACGGCGCTCGCGGTTTATTTCTTGGCGCCTGAGGCTGCGGCAGCAGCCGGCTTGGCTTCCTTGTCGGCCTTGGCCTTGGCTTTGTCGTCGGCCTTCGCTGCTTTCGCGGCATCCTTGTCAGCCTTCGGGTCCGCCTTGGCCATCGCCTTGTCATCAGCCTTGGCCGGCGCCGTGGTGGCTACGGGCTTGGCGGCCGGTGCGGGTGCTGCGGCCGGCGCGGGTGCGGCGGCAGTTGCCGTTGCGGGCTTGGCTGCAGCCGCCACCGGTGCGGGCGCGGCTGCTGGGGCCGGCTTGGCCGCTGCCGCAGGAGCGGGCGTGGCGGGCGCAGCAGGCGTGGCCGGTGCGGCGGGTTTGGCGGCTGGGGCGGCGGCAGGTGCTGCGCCCTTGAACGCGGCGCCCGCCACGGTGAGGCCGGCTTCAGAGAACTTGGCCGCATTGGCATCGCCCACGCCTTGCACGCGGGTGATCATGTCGTTCCAGTCTTTGAAGTTGCCCTTCTTGCGCTCATCGAGAATCTTGCCGGCGATGGCCGGGCCAATGCCCTTCACGGCCTCGAGTTCGGCCTGGGTGGCCTTGTTCGCATCGACAGCGGCAAACGCCACGGCAGCCAGCAGCGACAGCATCGCGGCAACGAATTTCTTCAACATCTTGGGGTCTCCTGAGGGTGTTTGCCCCTTGGTGAACCGGGGGCTTGGCGGCGCCGGATTGTTGCACCGGCAGGCGCACCAACGCGCCCTGGCAGGGGCGCGTTGACACCCTCGGCGCGCGCCCTGGCAGGGGCGCGTTGACACCCTCGGCGCGCGGCCTGGCAGGGGCGCGTTGATGCCCTCGGCGCGCGGCCTGGCAGGGGCGCGTTGATGCCCTCGGCGCGCGCCCTGGCAGGGGCGCGTTGACACCCTCGGCGCGCACCCTGGCCGCGCGGCGTTGACACCCCTGGCGCGCTAAGCCAGGTTCGTGCGGCACCGATAATCGGCGCCCTCGCCGCACGCCACGCTGATGGCCCCGAACATGACTGAGCCTTTGCCCCAAGCCGCGCACATGGTGGCCACACATGACGCCTTGCTGGCACAGCCCGGCTGGCCGGCCGGTGGCAGCACAAACGCCAGCACCGAGACCTTGCCAGCGCTGTGGCAATGGCTGCACACCAACCACCGCTGCAATGCGCTGTTGTGGGCCGAAGAAGACCTGGCGCGGCGCACCCAGGTGAGCGCCGAGCAGATCGCGGCCAACAAGCGCGCCATCGACGGCTTCAACCAGGCACGCAATGACGCCACCGAACGCATTGACGAGTTGCTGTTGTTGGCGCTGGGCTTGGTGGACGAGGGCTCGGCGGCCGGCGATGCGCCGCGCGCCACCGCAGCGCCGGGCGCGCGCTTGAACAGCGAGACGGCCGGGGCGATGGTCGACCGGCTGTCGATCATGGCTTTGAAGATTCACGCCATGCGTGCCCAGGCCGCGCGGGCCGACGTTGATGACACCCACCGCGCCACCAGCCAGGCCAAGTTGGCGCGGCTGCTTGAACAGCGGGCTGACCTCGCGCGCTGTCTGGACGAGCTGCTGGCCGATGCGCAGGCCGGGCGCGCCTACTTCAAGGTCTACCGCCAGTTCAAGATGTACAACGATGCGCGCTTCAACCCCGCGCTGGTGGCCGAGGCCCGCCTTGGCGTCTTGGCTGACGGCAAACGTTAACGCAGTGCGCGTCCTCGTCGTCAAGACCTCGTCGATGGGCGACGTGGTGCACGCCCTGCCGGCGCTGAATGACATGCTGGCCCAGCAGCCCGGCTTGCAGGTGCATTGGCTGGTGGAGCCGCCGTTCGCCCCCATTGTGGCCCTGCACCCGGGCGTGCAGCGGGTGTGGCCACTGCGCTGGCGCAAGTGGCGCCGCGCCTTGCACCGCACCGCCACCTGGCGCGAGATGGCGGCCCTGCGCCGCGAGCTGCAGGCGCAGCGCTTTGATCTGGTGCTCGACCTGCAAGGCCTGCTCAAGAGCGTGTGCTGGGCGCGCCTGGCTGGTGGCGCCGTGGTGGCCGGGCCAGACTGGCCTTCGGCGCGCGAGGGCCTGGCTGCGCTGTTGTACGACCGCCGCGCCAGCGCCCCCTGGGGCGAACATGCTGTGCAGCGCAGCCGCATGCTGGCCGCCGCACACCTGGGTTATGCCTTGCCCACGTCGGCGCCTAACTTCGGCCTGCGCCCGGCGCCGCCGGTGTGGGCAGCACCCGCGCCGTGCGCCGTGTTGATCCCCAACGCCAGCCGGCCCGAAAAGTTGTGGCCCGAGGCCCACTGGGCGGCGGTGGGCCAGCGCATGCAGGCGCAGGGTTGGACGCCCGTGGTGTTGTGGGGCAGCGGCGCCGAACACGCCATGGCCGCGCGCATCGCCCAGGCTTGCGGCGGTGTGCTGCCGCCGTTTCTGGGCGTGGGCGAGATGGCCGCGGTGCTGGTGCAGGCGCGGCTCATCGTTGGGCTGGACACGGGCTTCACCCACCTGGGTGCGGCGTTGGGCCGGCCCACTGTTGGCATTTACTGCGACCACGAACCCAGCAATGCCGGCATCACCGGCCCTGGCGGCGTGGCCAGCATCGGCGGCATCGGCCAGCGGCCCGGCCTGGCGGCGGTGCTGGCGCTGGTGGAGCAGCGCGTCGCAGCCGCAGCCGCAGCCTGAGCGCGCGCTTACGCCGCCGCGCCGCCGCCGCGCTGGGTGGGGTAGCTGTCCCAGTTCAGGCAACCCGGGCATTGCCAGTAGTACTGCCGCGCTTCAAAACCGCAGGCTGCACAGGCGAAGGTCTGCAAGGGCTGGCCCGCTTGTTGAATGGCGCCGTGCAGCACGCCTTGGGTGGTGGGCTGCCACTGGTTGGCCGCAATGGCGAGCAACTCAGCCGCTGCGGCCAGGCTGGCATGGGTTGACAGGAACGCCGCCCAGCGCGCTTCGCTGCGCGTGCCTTGCAAGGCGTCAAGTGCCTGCAACAGCGCCACCGTGGGCTGGCGCTGCAGGGCCTGCAACAGCGCCTGCTGCGCTGCCGCCTGCGCCGGCATGCCGGCGGCGCGGGCGCTGGCGGCGTACTCCACAGCGATCAGGTCGAACACGCTTGGGTGGCGCTGGGCGAGTTCATCCCACATGGCCAGGGCGGCGGCATGCTCGCCATGCCGGGCCAGGTGGGCGCCTTGTTCGAGCCACGGCCGCGCCGCATCGGGCGCCAGCGTTCGCGCCTGGGCCAGCGCGTGGCTGGCCGCAGCGGTGTCGCCGCGGGCTTGCGCGGCCAGCGCCAGCTCACACCAGTGGTGGCCCATGCGCTCGGCAAACGAGGCTTCGCCGCGTTGCCCCAGGCGCTGCGCCACCGCCAGCGCGGCCGGCCAGTCGTGCGCGCGCTCGTGCAGCGACAACAGGGCGAGTTGGGCATCGGCCTCGTGGGCGCTGCCGTCCAGGCTGGCGAAGGCGGCCTCGGCACGGTCGAACAGCCCGGCCTTCATGAAGTCTTGGGCCAGCTCGAACTGCGCGCGGTGGCGCTGCTCGGCCTTCAGGTCGCCGCGCTTGAGCAGGTGTTCATGCACCCGCACCGCGCGCTCGAACTCGCCGCGGCGGCGAAACAGGTTGCCCAGGGCGAAGTGCAGCTCGGTGGTTTCAGCGTCGTCTTGCACGGCCTCGATGAAGGCGTCGATGGCTTGGTCGTGCTGTTCATTGAGCAGCAGGTTCAGGCCCTTGAAGTAGTGGCGCGGCGCGGCCTGGCTGTCACGCCGCTGCTGGCGCTGTTCAAGCCGCGAGGCGACCCAGCCCAGCGCGAACACCACGGGCAGGCCGATCAGCAACCACTGCAGATCGAACTCCACCTACAAGCCTTCGCGCGGCGGGTGTTCGAGCAGTGCCGCAGGCGTTGTCGCCGGGCCAGCGCTGCGCGTCGCCGGTTCGGCTGGCGCCGTGCGCCGCGCAACCGTGCGGTGCCGCCACCAACTCGGCACCATGGCCAGCACGCCGGCGGCGCAGCCCGCGGCGAAGGCCACGAGCACCACGATGACCAGCGGCGTTTGCGACTGCAGGCCGAAGAACCAATGCAAGGTGGCCGGCTGCAAGTTGTTCAGCGCGAAGGCGAACAGCGTGAAGAATAAAAAGGCCCGCAGGAGCCAGACGAGCAAGCGCATGGGGCGCTGATTTTAAAGAGGCGTGGTGCGCGCAACGGCGCCCGCGCCTTCGGCGTCGACCGACTCGCGCATGGCCTTGCCGGGCTTGAAGTGCGGCACCAGCTTTTCAGGAATGACAACCTGCTCGCCGCTGCGCGGGTTGCGGCCCACACGGGGCGGGCGGCGGTTGATGGAAAAGCTGCCGAAGCCGCGGATCTCGATGCGGTGGCCACGGGCCAGCGCGTCGGACATGGCGTCCAGGATGGTCTTGACCGCGAACTCGGCGTCGCGCTGCGTGAGCTGCGTGAAACGTTCGGCCAGCTTGGCCACGAGATCGGAGCGGGTCATGGGTGTGAGGCGTCAGCGTTGGGCGAGGGCATTCCGTGAAGAGCCGCCGCGTGGCCTCCAAGGGGCGCAGCGGCGCATGAAACTACAGGCTGAATCTGCGAACGTGAGTCTGTGCGGGCGAACCTGCTGTCACAGCCTGTACGCCAGCACCCCACCCACAGCCGTGTGGCCAGGGCAGGGTGCGGGCGCCGGGGCCTTACTCTTTTTGCGTGTCCAGCTTGGCGCGCAGCAAGGCGCCCAGGCTGGTGGTACCGGCGGACTCGCGCTCGCTGGTCGCGCTCAGGCGCTGCATGGCTTCTTGCTGGTCGGCGTTGTCCTTGGCCTTGATCGACAACTGGATCGAGCGCGTCTTGCGATCGACGTTGATGATCATGGTCGACACGTCGTCGCCTTCCTTCAGCATGTTGCGTGCATCTTCCACGCGGTCGCGGCTGATTTCGCTGGCGCGCAAGTAGCCGGTGACTTCGTCGCTGAGCTGGATCTCGGCACCCCGTGCATCCACCGTCTTGACCTTGCCGTTGACCAAGGCACCGCGGTCATTCACCGTGGTGAAGCTGGTGAACGGGTCGGTGTCGAGTTGCTTGATGCCCAGGCTGATGCGCTCGCGTTCCACGTCAATCGCCAAGACGATGGCTTCGACTTCCTGGCCCTTCTTGAAGTTGCGCACGGCGGCTTCGCCGGTTTCGTTCCAGGACAGGTCGCTCAGGTGCACCAGGCCGTCGATGCCGGCGGCCAGGCCGACGAATACGCCGAAGTCGGTGATCGACTTGATCGGGCCCTTGACGCGGTCGCCACGGTTCACGCTGGTGGAGAACTCTTCCCAGGGGTTGGGCTTGCACTGCTTCATGCCCAGGCTGATGCGGCGCTTGTCTTCGTCGATCTCCAGCACCATGACCTCGACCTCTTCGCCCAGGCTCACCACCTTGGCGGGGGCCACGTTCTTGTTGGTCCAGTCCATTTCGGAAACGTGCACCAGGCCTTCAATGCCGGGTTCGATTTCAACGAACGCACCGTAGTCGGCGATGTTGGTGATCTTGCCGAACAGGCGCGTGCCGTTCGGGTAGCGGCGCGAGACACCATGCCAGGGGTCGTCGCCCAGTTGCTTGATGCCCAGGGAAACGCGGTTCTTCTCAGCGTCGAACTTCAGCACCTTGGCGGTGAGTTCCTGGCCCACGGTGACCACTTCGCTGGGGTGGCGCACACGGCGCCAGGCCATGTCGGTGATGTGCAGCAGGCCGTCGATGCCGCCGAGGTCGACAAACGCGCCGTATTCGGTGATGTTCTTGACCACGCCGTTGACGATGGCGCCTTCGGTTAACGAACCGAGTAACTTGGCGCGCTCTTCGCCCATCGAGGCTTCCACCACCGCGCGGCGGCTCAGCACCACGTTGTTGCGCTTGCGGTCGAGCTTGATGACCTTGAATTCCATGGTCTTGCCCTCGAACGGGGACAAGTCTTTCACCGGGCGGGTGTCGATCAGCGAACCCGGCAAGAAGGCGCGGATGCCGTTGACCAGCACCGTGAGGCCGCCCTTGACCTTGCCGTTGACCGTGCCGGTCACGAATTCACCCGATTCCAGCGCGTTTTCAAGGCTCATCCATGAGGCCAGGCGCTTGGCCTTGTCGCGGCTCAGGATGGTGTCGCCATAGCCGTTTTCGACGGCGTCGATGGCCACCGAGACGAAGTCGCCGGCTTGCACCTCGAGTTCGCCCTGGTCGTTCTTGAATTCTTCAATCGGAATGTAGGACTCGCTCTTGAGCCCGGCATTCACGACAACGTGGCTGTGTTCGATGCGCACCACTTCAGCAGTGATGACTTCACCCGAGCGCATTTCACTGCGCTGGAGCGACTCTTCGAACATGGCGGCAAAAGATTCACCGCCGACTTCGGCGGTTGTTTGAGTGGACATGTGGTTTCCTGTGGGCAGCCCGGTTAAGGGAGGGTGCTGTGGGCTGGCCGGTTCGATTGCAGCTTGCACTGCGGTTGGTTGAAAAAATCTCCTCTTCCGGTAGGCCTGACGGCCTTTGGAAGGCAGAAGGGGTGAACCTGCTACTTGCTTCTTACTGAAGCCTCTGTGTACAAGCCAGCGTTGCCGCCAGCCGCTTACTCAAAGGCATTGCGTTGTTGCCACCAATTCAGCACTTGCGTTGCCGATTGCTCGGCAGAGAGTTCTGAGTTGTCCAGCAGCAGCGCGTCTTGGGCTGGTTTCAAGGGCGCCACCAGGCGATTTCTGTCTCGCTGGTCACGCGCCTCCAGGTCAGCACGAAGGGCCGCGATGCTAGCCGCATTTCCCTTTGAAATCAATTGCTTATGGCGCCGCAGGGCGCGCTGTTCGGCACTCGCGGTGAGGAACACCTTCAGCGGCGCGGCGGGGAACACCACGGTGCCCATGTCGCGCCCGTCGGCCACCAGGCCCGGCGCGCGGCGAAAGCTCAGTTGCAGGCCGTGCAGGGCCTGGCGCACCGCGGGCAGTGCCGACACCTGCGAGGCCAGCAGGCCGATTGATTCTTCGCGTAGCGCCTCGGTCACCTCGTGCCCGCGCAGCCAGATGCGGCCCGGTTCGAAGCGCAGGTCGAGCAGCCCCGCCAGGGTGGCCAGGCGGGGTTCGTCGTCGGCGGCCACGCCGTCTTGTTGCCCGGCCAGGGCGGTGGCGCGGTACAGCGAGCCCGAGTCAAGCAGGTGGTAGCCCAGCGCCTGTGCCACGTTGGCGGCCAGCGTGCCCTTACCTGATGCGGTGGGGCCGTCGATGGTGATCACCGGCACCTCATCGGCGTCGGCGCTGGCCAGGCCAAACAGGGCTTCGAAATAGTCAGGGAAGGTCTTGGCCACGCAATGCGGCTCGAGGATGCGCTGCGCCAGCCCTTTGGCTGCACCCTGCGGCGCGCCGGCCAGCGGGTTGAACGCGGCCAGCGCCAGGCTCATGGCCATGCGGTGGTCGTCATAGGTGCACAGCGCGGCGCGGCGCCATGGTGCGGGCGGCGTGATTCGGATGAAGTCGGCGCCTTCTTCCACCCGTGCGCCGAGCTTGCGCAATTCGCAGGCCATGGCGGCCAGGCGGTCGGTCTCTTTGACGCGCCAACTGGCAATGTTGGTCAACAGGCTGGGGCCATCGGCATACAGGGCCATCACGGCCAGGGTCATGGCGGCGTCAGGGATGTGGTTGCAGTCGAGCGTGATCGCGCGTAACGGCCAGGCGCCGCGCGACACCTGCAACCAGCCCGGCCCGCCACGCACTTGAGCGCCCATGGCCTGGGCGGCGGCAACGAAGCGAATGTCGCCTTGAATTGAATCCAGCCCCACGCCTTCAATGCGCACCGGCGCAGCGCCGGTGGTGGCGATGGCGCCCGTGGCGATGAAGTACGACGCCGACGATGCATCGCCTTCAACATGGATGCTGCCTGGAGATGTGTATTGGCTGCCTTGGGGAATGGCGAAGCGCGCCCAGCCTTCGCGCTGCACCACGATGCCAAAGCGCGCCAGCAGGTTCAGCGTGATCTCGATGTAGGGCTGCGAGATCAACTCGCCGTCGACTTCAATCACCACTGGTGCGCGCGCGCTGGCCAGCGGCAAGGCCATCAACAAGGCGGTGAGGAACTGACTGGAGACATCACCGCGCACGCGAATGGCGCGAGTCACATCGAGGCTGCCACCGGCCACGCCGCTCAGGCGCAGCGGCGGGTAGCCTTCGTTGCCCAGGCATTCAACCTGGCAGCCCAGCGGGCGCAAGGCGTTGATGAGATCGGCAATCGGGCGCTCGTGCATGCGTGCCACGCCATGCAACTCGAACTGCCCGCCCTGGGTGGTGGCCAGCACGGCCAGTGCGGCCGCCAAGGGGCGCATGGCGGTGCCGGCGTTGCCCAGGTGCAGCTTGGCTTCATGCACCGCCAGCCGGCCACCCAGCCCGGTGAGGTGCAGCACGGCGTCTTCACGCCGCACGCCGCAGCCCAACGATTGCAGGGCCTGCAACATGACCCGGGTGTCGTCGGAGTCGAGCAGGTCGTGGATCGCCGTGTGGCCGGCGCACAACCCGGCCAGCAACAGCACCCGATTGGAGATGCTCTTGGAGCCGGGCAGGCGCACCGTGCCCGAAGCGCGGCGCAGCGGCGGCAGGTCGAGGAAGGGGATGTCGTACATCGCTGGGGTGTGGCGGCATGCGGCCGGGCCGTGCGCCTGGTTAACGTTTCAAGCTACTGGCACTGCACAGCCGGTGCAACCCGCGCAAAGAGCGCAAAGAGCGCAAAGAGCGCACCTCAATGCCGTGGGCCCGCACCACGCGCTGCGCCCAAGTGCCATTGGCTGCGCGCCTCGGACACCGCGCGCAGCAGCTCTTCCAGCGCCGTGGCGTTGCCGGCGCGGATCAGCGCTTCCATGGCCTGCAGCGTCTGGCGAAAGCGCTCGGTCTGCTTCAGCACTTCTTCGCGGTTGGCCAGCAGGATGTCGCGCCACATGGCGGGTTCACCGGCCGCGATACGGGTGAAATCGCGAAAGCCCGGCCCGGCCAGCGACAGAAAGTCGCGGCCCGCGGGCTGGCTGGTCACGCTCGAAAAGTATGCATAGGCCAGCAGGTGCGGCAGGTGGCTCACCGCGGCAAATGCAGCGTCGTGGTTTTCGGGCGTCATCTTCAACACCTGCGCGCCCACGGCCGACCACACGTCAGTGGCCTTTTGCACCAGTTCGGGCAGGGTCTGCGCCAGTGGTGTGAGGATCACCTGGCGGCCCACGTACAGCGACGCATCGGCGTGGCTCACGCCATGGGCTTCCTTGCCGGCGATGGGGTGCGCCGGCACGAACGAGGCCACGCGCTCGCGCAAGGCGCGCCGGGCGGCGTCGACCACGTCGCGCTTGGTGCTGCCCACGTCCATCAACAAGACATTGGGTTCGATGAGGTGGCGGATGGCGCGAAACGTGGTTTCGGTGGCAGAGACCGGCACGGCCAGCAAGACGATGTCGGAGCCCGACACGGCTTGCAGGGCTGATTCGGCGATGTCATCGATCACGCCGAGCTTCTTCGCCTTTTCGGTGGTGGAAGGTGACTTGCTGTAGCCCACCACGCGCTTGACCAGGCCGCCGCGCTTCAAGGCCAGCGCGAATGAGCCACCCATCAAGCCGCAACCGATGACGCCGAGTTGGTTGAACATCAGCGCAACTTTGAATTCAGGCAGCGCTGGCCTGTTGGAGTTGCCGGCAGCGGCTTCACGCTGCATCCACCGGGTAGGCGCCTAACAGCTTGAAGAACGCGCAGGCTGCGCGCAGTTCAGCCAGCGCCGCGGCCACATGCGGCTGCTGCGGGTGGCCTTCCAGGTCAACGTAGAAGTAGTACTCCCACTGGCCCGAGCGCGCCGGGCGCGATTCGAAGCGCGTCATCGACACACCGTGTTCCTTCAGCGGCACGAGCATGTCGTGCACAGCGCCGGGGCGGTTGGGCACGGAAACGACCAGGCTGGTGCAATCGCGCCCGCTGGGTGCTGGCAAGGGCTGGCGTTCAGGGTGGGCCAGCACGGCAAAACGGGTGCGGTTGTGGGCGTCGTCTTGAATCGCCGGCGCCACCACGTGCAGGCCGTATTCGCCGGCGGCGCGCAGGCCGGCCAACGCCGCCAGCGAGTCGTCAAGCGCGGCCAGGCGCGCGCCTTCGGCGTTGCTGGTCACCGGCCGGCGTTCCACCTGCGGCAGGTGTTGATTCAGCCAGCCTTGACACTGCGCCAGCGCCTGGGGGTGGGCCACCACCACGCCGAGGCCTTGTTGGCCCGCCACGCGGCGCAGCAAGTTGTGGCGCACCAGCAGGCTGGTTTCACCCACGATGGCCAGCGGCGTGTGCAAGAACAAATCAAGCGAGCGCGCGACCACGCCTTCGGTGGAGTTTTCTACCGGCACCACGGCAAAGTCTGCGGCGCCGGCGGCAGCGCCGCGAAAGACTTCGTCGAAGCTGGCGCAGGGCACGCGCTCAATCGACGCCCCGAAGTACGCCAGCGCGGCCTCTTCGCTGAACGTGCCCGCCGGGCCGAGGTAGGCCACGCGCAGCGGGCTTTCGAGTGCGCGGCAGGCCGACATGATTTCGCGCCAGATGGGGCCGATGCTGGCGCTGCCCAGGGGCCCGCTGTTGGCCGCCTTCAACCCTTCAATGACCTGGGCCTCACGCTCGGGGCGAAAGACCGCAGAGCCTTCGGCCTTCTTCAGTTCGCCCACTTCCAAGGCCAGCGCGGCGCGGCGGTTGAGCAGCGCCAGCAGCTCGCGGTCAGCGGCGTCAATTTGCACCCGCAGTTCGGGCAAGTTGGGCATGGGGTCGGACATCAGCGTGAAGCGTCTCAGGGCTTCTTGGCTGCGCTGGCCGCGCGGGCGGGTTTGGCCGGCGCGCCCATGCGTGCCGCAACGGCCGCTTCCAATTCCGCCAACTTCGGTTGCACGGCAACGCGGGTTTCAGCCACCAATTTTTCTGTCAGGCTGCGCTGCATGTCGCCACCGAGCTGCTGAAATTTCTTTTGCACTGGCGACTCGAAGATCGCGATGAGTTGCTTCAGCTCGTCTTCACTGAACTTCTCGTCGAGCAAGGCACCAATGGTGGATGGCGCCAATTTGAAGGCACTGTCGCGCACGATGGGGAAGGCGTCGTCGTAGTACTTTTTCACGTCGCCCTGAATGGCTTTGCCCAAGGCCTCGCGCTTGTCTGCCGGTACGCGCGCATTCACCATCGCGCCCACCTGTTGCATCATTTGCTGCACCGGTTGCTCTACCAGCGAACGCGCCACGCCTTCAATGCCGGGCTGCTGGAGTTGAATGACTTTGGCTATCAACTCTTTCTTCGCCGCCGAAGGCGCTTGAGCCATGCCCAGCAGCGGGCAGGCCAGCAAACAGCCGAGCACAGCGGCGCACGAAAATCGTTTCAACATTCAGGCGCTTTCATCGCCGGGCGTTCCGGCAGCATCGGGTTCGGGTTCGCCATTGGCGTCGTTTTCAACAATGCGCTGCAGGCCGGAAAGCTTGTCGCCACCGTCCAGCGCAATCAGGGTCACGCCTTGCGTGGCGCGGCCGAGTTCGCGGATCTCGCTCACGCGGGTGCGCACCAGCACGCCCTTGTCGGTGATGAGCATGATCTCGTCGGCCGCGCGCACCAGCGTGGCGGCCACGACGCGGCCGTTGCGTTCGGTTTGCTGAATGGCGATCATGCCCTTGGTGCCGCGGCCGTGGCGGGTGTATTCGAGGATGTTGGTGCGCTTGCCAAAACCGTTTTCGGTGGCGGTGAGCACGCTTTGTGTTTCGTCTTCGGCCACCAGCATGGCGATCAAGCGCTGGCGCTCGTCGAGCGCCATGCCGCGCACGCCGCGCGCCTGGCGTCCCATCGGGCGCACATCGTCTTCGTCGAAACGCACGGCCTTGCCGCCGTCACTGAACAGCATCACGTCATGCTTGCCATCGGTGAGCGCGGCGCCGATGAGCTGGTCACCCGGGTCGAGATCGACCGCGATGATGCCGGCCTTGCGCGGGTTGCTGAATTCATCAAGCGAGGTCTTCTTCACCGTGCCCAGCACGGTGGCCATGAAGATGAAGTGATCGCCCGGGAAGCGGCGGAACTCGCCGGTGAGTGGCAGCACGACATTGATCTTCTCGTCGGCCTGAAGCGGGAACATGTTGACGATGGGCCGGCCGCGGCTGGCGCGCCCGGCTTGCGGCACTTCCCAGACCTTGAGCCAGTAGACCCGGCCGCGGTTGCTGAAGCACAGGATCCAGTCGTGGGTGTTGGCGATGAACAGCTGGTCGATCCAGTCATCGGCCTTGGTCTGCGCCGCCTGCTTGCCGCGCCCGCCGCGGCGCTGCGCACGGTATTCGGTGAGTGGCTGGCTCTTGATGTAGCCGGTGTGGCTGAGGGTGACCACCAGGTCAGTCGGCGTGATCAGGTCTTCGGTGCCGAGTTCCTGCACGTTGTGCTCGACCACGCTGCGCCGCGCGGCCAGCTTGCTCTGGCCGAACTCGGCCTTCAGGGTCGTCAATTCGTTGCCGATGATTTGCGTCACGCGCTCGGGCTTGGCCAGGATGTCGAGCAAGTCGGCGATCTCGGCCATCACCTCTTTGTACTCACTCAGAATCTTGTCTTGCTCCAGGCCGGTGAGGCGTTGCAGGCGCATCAACAAAATCTCGCCAGCCTGGTCGTCAGACAAGCGGTACAGGCCATCGGGCTGCAAGCCCATGTGCGCGGGCAACTTTTCGGGGCGGAAGGCGCCGCGCCCGCCCGGGGCGTCGCCCTCGGCGCGGGCGAGCATTTCGCGCACCATGGGTGAGTCCCAACTGCGCGCCATCAACTCCACCTTGGCCACCGGTGGCGTGGGTGAGTTGCGGATGATGCGGATGAACTCGTCGATGTTGGCCAGCGCCACGGCCAGGCCTTCGAGCACATGGCCGCGCTCGCGCGCCTTGCGCAGCTCGAACACGGTGCGCCGCGTCACCACTTCGCGGCGGTGTTCCAAGAAGATCGCCAGCAGTTGCTGCAGGTTGCACAGCTTGGGCTGGCCATCGACCAGCGCCACCATGTTGATGCCGAAGCTGTCTTGCAGTTGCGTCTGCTTGTACAGGTTGTTCAGCACCACTTCGGGCACTTCACCGCGCTTGAGCTCGATCACCAGGCGCATGCCGGATTTATCGCTCTCATCTTGAATGTGGCTGATGCCTTCGAGCTTCTTCTCGTTCACCAACTCGGCCATGCGCTCTTGCAGCGTCTTCTTGTTCACCTGGTAAGGCAACTCGTCAACGATGATCGATTGGCGTGAGCCCTTGTCGATGTCTTCGAAATGGCATTTCGCGCGCATCACCACCTTGCCGCGGCCGGTGCGGTAGCCCTCGCGCACGCCGGCCAGGCCATAGATGATGCCGGCGGTGGGGAAGTCGGGCGCCGGGATGATTTCCATCAACTCGTCGATCGTGGCCTGGGGGTGATGCAACAGGTGCAAACACGCATCGACGACTTCATTCAAGTTGTGCGGCGGTATGTTGGTCGCCATGCCCACTGCAATGCCCGAGCTGCCATTGATCAGCAAATTCGGCAGCCTGGTGGGCAGCACCAACGGCTCTTTTTCGCTGCCGTCGTAATTGGGGCCGAAATCAACCGTCTCGTTGTCGATGTCGGCCAACATTTCGTGGGCGATTTTCGACAGGCGGATTTCGGTGTAGCGCATCGCCGCCGCGTTGTCGCCATCCACCGAACCGAAATTGCCCTGGCCGTCAACCAGCATGTGGCGCAGCGAGAACGGCTGCGCCATGCGCACGATGGTGTCGTAAATGGCGCTGTCGCCGTGCGGGTGGTACTTACCCATCACGTCGCCCACGATGCGCGCGCTCTTCTTGAACGGCCGGTTCCAATCGTTGTTCTGCTCGTGCATGGCGAACAACACACGCCGGTGCACAGGCTTCAAGCCATCGCGCGCATCGGGTAGGGCGCGGCCCACGATCACGCTCATGGCGTAATCGAGGTAGGACCTGCGCATCTCCTCTTCCAGGCTGATGGGCAACGTTTCTTTGGCGAACTGGGTCATGCGCTGGTGGGCGCGCGTCGGTGCTAGACGGCGTCCTTATAGGTGTTCACGCAGGGCGCGAGGTGGGCGATTCTATGCGTCGCCCCATGTCGTACTTGCGCAACAACGGCAGCGGCAAGGGCCGCGGCAGCCGCCAAAATGCGGCTCATCCGGCAAGCTCTGGCACAATGACTCGTCGGTGGCGAGTGCCCATTTGAGGGCTTCTTGCCTGCACTACACGATTTCGTTTTTGGACGTTTCGCACGCAATTGCGGCTTTCCTTGAGAGGACAACCATGAAGAAACTGAATAAGGTGGCGATGCTGTTCGCATCGTTTGCGGTCGCGGCCCCGATGGCAGCGTTTGCGCAAGCGGGCGCCGTTGACAACTGGCGCGCCACTGATGGCACCGTCTGGAAAAACGGTACCAACGAACTTTGCTGGCGCGATGCCAATTGGACGCCAGCTACCGCCGTGGCCAATTGCGACGGCGCCATCAAGCCCGCTCCGGCGCCTGCGCCGGCTCCCGCTCCGGCTGCTCGTCCTGCCCCACCGCCGCCCGCTGCTCCGGCACCTGCTCCGGCCGCACCCCCCGCACCGGCCCCAACCCCAGCTCCCGCACCTGCCCCCGCTCCGGCTGCGCCGGCGCGTCCGGCTGCTGAGAAGGTCACCTTCGCGGCTGATGCGTTCTTCGACTACGACAAGTCGATCCTCAAGCCCGATGCCCGCGCTAAGCTCGACGACCTCGTCGGCAAGACCAAGGGCGTGAACCTTGAAGTCATTATCGCGGTTGGTCACACCGACTCCCATGGCAGCGACGGCTACAACCAGAAGCTGTCGATCAGGCGTTCCGATGCGGTCAAGGCCTATCTGGTGAGCAAGGGCGTTGAGAAGAATCGTGTCTACACCGAAGGCAAGGGCGAGAAGCAGCCTGTGGCCGACAACAAGACCAACGAAGGCCGGGCCAAGAATCGCCGCGTCGAGATCGAGGTCGTTGGTACGCGCGCCGCCAGGTAAAGCCGGCCCCGCAAGGGGCTTGCCAAACTGCCCGCGAGGGCACGGCTCAAACCCCGCCTCGGCGGGGTTTTTCGTTTAAGGTCGTCGCTTTTGAAGCCCCATGCGCCATGATGGCGGCAGGACGCACATGATCAACGCTGACCCCCAAGAGCTTCAGAAATTCAGCCAACTCGCTCACCGCTGGTGGGACAAGCAAAGCGAATTCCGGCCGCTGCATGACATCAACCCGCTGCGCCTGCGGTGGATCAAGGAACATGCCGGACTGGTCGGCAAGCGTGTTCTTGACGTCGGGTGTGGTGGCGGCATCCTGGCCGAAGCCATGGCCGCCACGGCGGCGCATGTCACCGGCATTGATCTGGCGACCAAGCCGCTTGGTGTGGCGCGACTGCATGCCATGGAAACCGGGGTGAGCAACATCGAATACATGGAGGTTGCCGTCGAGCAGCTGGCCATGCAGGCCGCAGGCACTTATGCGGTGGTCACCTGTATGGAAATGCTTGAGCATGTGCCAGACCCGGCGTCGGTCATCAACGCCTGTGCCCAGCTCGTTGCACCAGGTGGGTGGGTATTCTTTTCCACGCTCAACCGAAATCTGAAGTCGTACGCCATGGCGGTGCTCGGCGCCGAGTACGTGCTCAAGCTGCTGCCCAGGGGCACGCACGACTACGCCAAGTTCATCCGGCCCAGTGAACTCGCGCGCTGGTGCCGCGACGCCGGTTTGCAGACCCAAGAATTGATTGGCCTGCACTACAACCCCCTGACGCAGCGCTACAGCCTGGCCCCTGGTACTGATGTGAACTACATGCTGGCCTGCACGCGCCCATGCTGAAGCGCCAATTCGAGGCTGTGTTGTTCGACCTGGACGGCACATTGGTTGACAGCGCACCCGATCTGGCCGCTGCGGCCAACACCTTGCGGCATGCGCACGGCCTGGCGCCATTGCCTTACGAACAGTTGCGGCCCATGGTCGGCTCGGGCGCCCGGGGCATGGTGGGTGTGGCCTTTGGGGTGGTGCCGGGCGATTCGCGGTTTGAGGACTTGAAGGCCCGATTTCTGGACAACTACGCCAGTTGCCTGTTGCAGCGCACGGCGTTGTTCGAGCACATGCAAGGTCTGCTGGCCGCACTCGAAGCAGCGCCGCTGCCGTGGGGCATCGTCACCAACAAGGCGGCGCGCTTTACTGCGCCGTTGGTGGCGGGTCTCGGCCTGGCCGAGCGCGCGGCCACCATCATCAGTGGCGACACCACCGCGCACGCCAAACCGCACCCTCAACCGCTGCTGGAAGCGGCCCGCCGGCTGGGCGTTGCGCCCGGCAATTGCTTGTATGTGGGTGACGACTTGCGCGACATGCAGGCCGGCCGCGCTGCCGGCATGTCGGTCGCTGCTGCCACTTGGGGCTATTTGGGCCAAGGTGAGGCAGTACATGACTGGCCGGCCGATACGTGGGTGGCTAGCGGCCATGAGCTCTTGACTTGGCTGCAAATGCCCTAACATCACAGGCTTGGGGCCGACCTGGCATCGACGTGGGTGCGGATCCGCAGCAGGGCAAGCCGAGCACCAGAACAGCTCGTAAATCCATCTGGAACAAAGTAACTGCGAACGACTCTTCGTACGCCCTCGCCGCTTAAAACCGGTGAGCTTCGCAACAGTTGGCCCATGGGCTGGGTCTGAGGTCGCAAGACCAAGGGCTGCGAAGTCATACACATAGGCTGTGCCCTGAACCGGGTCACTCGGCTCGGGGCAAGATCAAGTGACTGGCACCAAAGGCAGCGTGCTGCTGCGCGGCCGAGGTGTGAGATCCAAATCAGCCAGCTACGCTTGTAGAACTGTTCGGTGATGGCTTGCGGACGGGGGTTCAATTCCCCCCGGCTCCACCATTCAAGGCCCGTATAGGGCCAGAAGTGAACGAAGCGCTAAGCCACAGTGCGTGGTGCGCCGGGCCGCTTACAGCTCCACCTTCAAGGCGCAGCCTACATCGCGTCTAGGGGGTAAATTGGCCGGCGCAGGCGCTTGAACTGGTGCTGTGCATAGTCTGACGTGCACACGCCCACGCCGGCACATTCCACCACCGCCTTGGCCAGGTGCGCCATGCCGGCGCGCCAGTGGATGCGGCTCTTGAGCATCACGTAGCGCTTTTGCTGCGGGTCGATGCCCAGGCTGAGCAAGGTGTTGACGTCAAACGGCTCCACATGCCGGGAGAACAACACCACCTCGACCCGGGCGGTGGCGATCACCATCGCATGCCCCATGTCTTGCTGCACGCCGCGCGACATCGGACCCTTGGCGCGGTAGCGGCCTTCAAAGATCGTCTTCACCCGCCCGTTCAACTGCAAGGGTTTGCTCTGCACGGGCGAGAGCGGCATGGCATGTTTGCCTCCCACTGCAAGCTGCACCTGCGCGCCCACGCCCGCTGCCATGGCCTGGGCCACGGCGGCGGGGTCGAAGATGCCAAAGGCGACCACGTCTTCAAGCTCCTGGCGCATGATTTCGGCCAGCACCTCGGTGGTGTCCATCGGCCCGCCCGAGGCGGCGTTGTCATAGTGGTCGAGCAAGAAGATGGGGCCTTCCTGCATCGCCTTGGCTCGTGCCACGCTGGCCTGCAAGGGCTCAAGTTGGTAGACGAACGCGGCACGCTGCGCCCACGCCTGCGCCAGCAGCTCATCGCGCAGGCGTTCAGCCAGCGCCAGGTCGTTGTCGGTGGTCACCACCACGCTCAAACCAGCCTGGTGGATGTCGGCATGCGGGAAGCCCACGAACAGGCTGGCGCACAAGGCGCCGTCGCGCTCCATGGCCTGCGCGCGCGCCTGCAAAGAGCGGTTAGGTTCGTCGGCCGTGCCCTGGCGCATCACGTGCGGCAGCATGGGCGCACCGCCCCAGGCGGTGGTGGGTGTCACCTCGCCTTTGAGCAGGCGCACCAGCGCATTGCCGGCGCGCATGCCGGTTTCATGCATGTCCACGTGGGGATAGGTCTGGTAGCCCGCCACCACGTTGGCCAGGCGCACCATGTCGTCATGCACGTTGGCGTGCATGTCGTAGGCCACGGCGATGGGCGTGGCGGCGTCGAGCGCACGAATGCGCCGCAGCAGCTCGCCTTCGCCGTCTTCATAGCTGCGCGTGACCATGGCGCCATGCAAGTCGAGCAAGATGGCGCTGTAGCCGCCGCGCTTCACCGCCGCCAAGATCGGCGCGGTGATGGCTTCATAAGCCTCGTCTTCCACCGGCCCGCTGGGCCAGGCGTCAGCGGCGATGGCCACCTCGAACTGCGCGCCTTCGCGCCGGGCTATCTCGATGTAGGCGCCCAGCACCGTGCCCGTGCCCTGGTACGCCGCCACTGCTTCTTCGCCGCAGGGTGGGGTGGTGGCGCCGCTGCGCGAAAAGCGGGCCAGGGTGGTGATGACGGGCGAGAACGTGTTGGTCTCGTGCTTCATCGCGGCAAGCAACAAGCGCATGAACGGCCTCCTCTCAAGCAAATGTGGCTCTGCCATTTTGCTTGATCCCCACGGGGGACAGCCGGCCTTGGCCGGCCTTGGCGCGCTCAGTTACCAAATGCGAAATCGCGCCCCGGCGCGGCTGCGAACAAGGCCTGGGTGTAGGCATGCTGCGGGCTGCCGAAGACCTGCGCCGCGGGCCCGTACTCCACCACCTCGCCCTGGCTCATCACGGCCAGGTGGTCGCACACCTGCGAGGCCACGCGCAGGTCGTGGGTGATGAACAGCATGGCCAGGTAGAGCCGCGCCCGACTTTCTTCCAGCAGCTTGAGCACCTGGCTTTGCACGGAAACGTCGAGCGCCGACACGGCTTCATCGGCGATCAGCAATTCAGGCTCCATCATCAAGGCGCGCGCGATGCAGATGCGCTGGCGCTGGCCACCGCTGAACTGATGCGGGTAACGTTCCAGGGCACTTGCATCCATGCGCACCAGTGACAGCAGCTCGTGCGCGCGCTTCAGCGCGGCGTCACGCCCCATGCCGTAATTCATCGGGCCTTCGACCATGGCCTGCGCCACGGTGCGCCGCGGGTTGAGCGAGCGGTAAGGGTCTTGAAAAACGATCTGAACGCGCTTGCGCAGGGGGCGCAATTTGGCCGCACCCATCATGGCGATGTCTTCGCCCTTGAGCAGCACTTCGCCGCCCGTTGGGTCCACCAGGCGCACGATGCAGCGCGCCACCGTGCTCTTGCCCGAGCCCGACTCACCCACGATGCCCAATGTCTGGCCACGGCGCACTTGCAGCGTGACGTTCTTGGCCGCATGCACGGTGCGCGCCTGGCCGAACCAGCTGCGGTCGTGATAGGTCTTCTCTAGCGCCTTAACGTCCAGCACCACAGACGCCGCGGCGTCCACCGGCCTGGCGCGCAACTGCAAGGTCGGCACGGCGCTGATCAGCATGCGGGTGTAGGCATGCTGTGGGCGCTGCAACACGGCGTGCTTGCTGCCCAATTCAACCAGCTCGCCCAGGCGCAGCACGGCCACGCGCTGCGCCACTTCGGCCACCACGCCGAAGTCGTGCGTGATGAACAGCACGCCCGTGCCATGCTTGGCTTGCAGCGCCAGCACCAGCTTGAGAATCTGCGCCTGGGTGGTGACATCGAGCGCCGTGGTGGGCTCGTCAGCAATCAGCAGCGCGGGCTCCAGCACCAACGCCATGGCGATCATGATGCGCTGGCGCTGCCCGCCACTGAGTTGGTGCGGGTAGCTGGCCAGCATGCGCTGCGGCTCGGGCAGCAGCACTTCGTTGATGATGGCCAGCACCTTGTCGCGGCGTTGCTGCGCGCTCAGCGAAGTGTGCTGCGCCAGCACCTCGTCGATCTGGTCACCACAGGTCATCACCGGGTTCAGCGCCGTCATCGGCTCCTGGAAGATCATGCTCATGCGCGTGGCGCGCAGTTCGCGCAGGCGGCTCAGCGGCGCATGGGTGATGTCTTCGCCTTGCAGCACGATCCGGCCTTGGGTGACAGGCAAGGTCTTGGGCAGCAGCCCCATCACGCTTTGGGCGATGACCGACTTGCCCGAACCCGATTCACCCACCAGGCAGACGATTTCGCCGCGGCCCACGCTGAAGGAGACGTTCTGTACCGCAGTGCTGCGGTCGCCTCCCGGCGGCAGCGCGATGCTGAGGTTCTCCACCTCAAGAATGTGGTCGTCAGCACTCATAGCCGCTTGGCCATCTTCGGGTCTAACGTATTCGCCTTGACAGCCCCCCGAGCGCGGAATACCGCGCCCGGCCCCCCAAGGGGGCACGCGCTTGCTTGGGGCGGCCCGGCGCGGCGCGCGTCATCGCTCATAACCGCTTGGCCATCTTCGGGTCTAACGTATCACGCAAGCCATCACCAAGGATGTTCACCGCCAGCACGGTGAGCGCCAGGAAGACGCCCGGGAAGAAGATGTTGTGCGGGTACTCGTTGAACTGGCCACGCCCTTCGGCCATCACGTTGCCCCAGGTGGGAATGTCGGGCGGCAGGCCCACGCCCAGGAACGACAGGATGGCCTCGACCAGGATGCCCGAGGCGCAGATGAAGGTGCCTTGCACCACCAGCGGTGCCACGCAGTTGGGCAGGATGTGGCGCCACATGATGGCCAGCGTGGGCGTGCCCATGGCAATGGCCGCCTCGACATACGGCTCTTCTCTTATCGACAGCACCAGCGAACGCACCAGCCTGGTGACGCGCGGTATTTCAGGAATAGCAATGGCCACCACCACGGTGAGCAGGCTGCCGCGCCACATGGCCACCAGGGCGATGGCGATCAGGATGGCAGGTATGGCCATCACGCCGTCCATCACGCGCATCAGCGGGCCGTCTAACCAGCGGATGAAGCCGGCAAACAGGCCCAGGGCGATGCCAAAGGCCATGGCCACGACGGCCGTGCACAGGCCCACGATCAGCGACACCCGGGTGCCGTGGATCACGCGGCTGTAGATGTCGCGGCCGAAGCTGTCTGAGCCCATCAGGAAGCGGTGTTTCAGCGTTTCGCCTTCCAGCGTGGTGATCGCGCCGGTCTGGCCGGGCAGCAGGTCGCGGCTGGCCGGGTCGAACAGCGAAGGGTCCACCGTGCCAAGCCAGGGCGCGGCCAGGGAAATCACCACCAACAGCGCCAGCACCACGCCGCCCAGGCGCACCGACCCGTTGCGCCGTGCGCGTGCCCAGGCGCTGGGCTGGCTGCGCACGGTGGCGGCTTCAACCGACAACGATTCAAATGAGGCGGCGGGTTCGACCATGCTCAGTATCGAATTCGAGGGTCGAAGAACACGTAGCTCAGGTCGATCACCAAGTTGATCATCACGTAGACGAAACTGAACAACAGGATCACGCCCTGGATGGTGGGAAAGTCGCGCGCCAGCACGGCATCGACCGTCAGCCGGCCCAAGCCGGGAATGGCGTACACCGATTCGGTGACCACCACGCCGCCGATGAGCAAGGCCACGCCGATGCCGATGACCGTGATGATCGGCACCGCCGCATTGGCCAGCGCATGACGCTTGAGCACCAGGCTTTCAGGCAGGCCCTTGGCGCGCGCGGTGCGAATGTAGTCTTCGCCCAGCGTCTCTAACACCGAAGCGCGTGTGACACGAGCGATGAGCGCGATGTAGATGACTGACAGCGTGATCGCCGGCAGCGTGAGGTGGTAAAGCCACGGCCCCACGCCGTCGCCCAGCGGCTTGTAGCCCTGCACCGGAAACCAGCCCAGCTTGAGGCTAACCAGCCAGATAAGCGCATACGCCAGCACGAACACCGGCACTGAAAAGCCGAGCACTGAGAAAGCCATCAAGCCGCGGTCAAGCCAGCCGCCAAAGCGCCACGCCGCCAGCACGCCCAACGGCACCGCCACCAGCACGGCCAGGGTGATGGTGAGCGCAGCCAGCGAGACGGTGGCCTCCACGCGCTGGCCGATCAGCGTGGTGACCTGGGTCTTGTAGTAGAACGATTCGCCAAGATCGCCTTGCAGCACCTTGGCAAACCAGATCGCGTATTGCTCGGGGATGGACCGATCCAGCCCCAGGCCGGTGCGAATCTGCGCGATCTGATCGGTGCTCGCCGCATCACCCGCCATCACCGCGGCCGGGTCGCCGGGCGTCAGGCGCAGCATCAGGAAGACGAGCACCGAGACGATCAGCAGCACCGGCAGCGTGGCGGCCAGCCGGCGCAAGACGAAGGCGAACATGAATCGGCCGGGGCTGTTTGACGGTGGCGCCTACCGCCTATTGCTTCTTCAGGTTCCAGTACATGTTGCCGTTGGTCACGAAGAAGCCGTTGATGCCTTTGCGTGCGGCCATGGGCTGGGAGTATTCGCCCAGTGGCGCATGCGTGGCCACTTCAAAGGCGCGCGCGTGAATGGCATCGGCCAGCTTCTTCTTCGCCGGCTCGTCGGTGGCGCGCATGAACTCGTTGCGCAGCTCCACCAATTTCTCGTCGGTGGCCCAGCCGAACCAGGTGCTTTTTTCGCCGCGTGAGTCGATGGCCGGATTGCTGATCGGGTTCCACACGTCGAACGCTTGCCAGGCGGTCAGGAACATGTGCCAGCCGCCTTTGTCGGGCGCGTCTTTCTTGGCGCGCCGGCCCACCAGGGTCTGCCAGTCCATGGCCTGCAAGTCGACCTTGAAGCCGGCCTGGCGCAGCAGCTGTGCCGCCACGTCGGGCAGCTTCTGGATGCTGGCCAGGTCAGTGGGCTTCATGATCACGATGGGCGTGCCGTCGTAGCCCGATGCCTTGAGCAGGTCTTGCGCCTTCTTCATGTTGCTCTTGGCCTGCACGTCGCTGCCGGCCACGCTGCCGAACGGCGTGCCGCAGACGAACATGCTGGCGCAGGGTTTGTACAACTCCTTGACGCCCACTTGCGCACGCAGGAACGGCTCCTGGCTGAAGGCGGCCAGGGCGGCCTGGCGCACCTTGACGTTGTCAAACGGCTTATGCAGGTGATTGAAGCGCGCCATGTACTGCAAGCCCTTGTTGGCATAAACGGGCAATTGCAGCGAGGCGTCGGCCTTGACGGTTTCGAAGTGGTCGAAACCCAGCGCTTCGATGATGTCGACCTCGCCCTTTTGCAGCGCGTTCACTTGCGCCTGCGCGTCGCGCAAGGCCAGGTTCCATTCCACGCGATCAACATAAACATGCTTGCCGCCGGTGCTGCCCGAAGGCGGCTCGCTGCGCGGCACGTACTTGGCGAACTTGGTGTAGACGGCCTTGTCGCCGGGCTTGAATTCGTCGCGCTTGAAGACGTAGGGGCCTGAGCCAATGTGCTCTTCAATTTGCTTGAAGGCGTCAGTCTCGGCCATGCGCTTGGGCATGATGAACGGCACGTTGCTGCTCGGCTTGCCCAGCGCTTCAAGCACGAAGCCGCAGGCCTCGCCCAGGAAGATGCGGAAGGTGTCTGGCGTGGGCGTGTCCATGCGCTGCACAAACTGGAACAGCGCCGAGCCCATGGCGTCGCGCTTGCCCCAGCGCTGCAAGCTGGCCACCACGTCTTCACTCGTCACCGGCTTGCCGTCGTGGAATTCCAGGCCCTTGCGCAGCTTGAAGGTCCACAGCCGGTGGTCAGCACTCTCCGTCCAGCTTTCCACCATCTGCGGCTTGATCTTGGCGTTTTCGTCGGTGCCGAACAGGGTGTCGTAAATCATGTAGCCGTGGTTGCGGCTCATGTAGGCGGTGGTCCAGATCGGGTCGAGGATCGCCAGGTTGCTGTGCGGCACGATGCGCAGCACGCTGTTCTGCGCGGCCGTGGGCAGGCTGGTCAGGCCCGCGGCGGCCAAGGCGGCGGCGAGCAAGGCGCGGCGGAGGGTGGAATGACGGTGCATGGTGCGGTCCTTCGGGGTCAATGGGCAGTGCGGATATGTGGTGCGGATGCGGGGGGGTGCGCAGCGTTGGAGCATGCACCAGATCAACGCCTCGCCCCGACGGCGTGGCATGGGTAATTTCCCGGGGCACGCGCCGCCCGCGCGGTGCGCCGCAGCAGAATCGCCGCACCATGATCACGCTGCAAGACATTGAGGCCGCTGCGCAGCGTGTGCGCGGCCAGGTGGTGCAAACGCCTTGCCTGCACTCGCGCACGCTGTCTGGCCTGGCGGGGTGCGAGGTGTTTGTCAAATTCGAGAACCTGCAGTTCACGGCAGCGTTCAAGGAGCGCGGCGCGCTCAACCGCATGGCCCAGCTCAGCGAGCAAGAACGGCGCGCCGGCGTGCTGGCGGTTTCAGCCGGCAACCACGCCCAGGCCGTGGCCTACCACGCCCAGCGCATGGGCCTGCCCGCCACCATCGTGATGCCGCGCTACGCGCCCGATGTGAAGGTGGCGAACACGCGGCGTTTTGGCGCCGAGGTGGTCTTGCAAGGCGACACGTTCGATGACGCCCGAGCCATTGGCCTGGCCATAGCGCTTGAACGTGGCCTGACCTTGATCCACCCGTTCGACGACGACGCAGTGATGGCCGGCCAGGGCACCATCGCGCTGGAAATGTTGGCGCAAGCGCCGCAGCTCGACACCCTGGTGCTGCCCGTGGGTGGCGGTGGCCTGGCCGCCGGCATGGCGGTGGCGGCGCGCGCTCTCAAACCCGGCATGCAGATCTTTGGCGTGCAGACCGAGCGCTTTGCCGCCGCCTGGAACGCGCGGCATGCGCCAGGCCAAACCGCCAGACCCATCGGGCAAGCCACGGTGGCCGATGGCATTGCGGTCAAGACGCCCGGCGTGGCCGCGTTGGAAGTGATGCAAGCGATGTTCGAAGACATCGTGTTGGTGAATGAAGACGACATCGAACAAGCCATCGTGTTGTTGCTCGAGGTCGAAAAGACCGTGGTCGAAGGCGCCGGCGCCGTCGGCCTGGCCGCGCTGCTGCGCCACCGCGAACGCTTTGCCGGCCGCTGCGTGGGGCTGGTGCTGTCGGGCGGCAACATCGAACCGTTGGTGCTGGCCGAGATCATTGAACGCGGCATGGTGCGTTCGGGCCGCCTGGCGCGGTTGCGCGTGGTGGTGCGCGACGTGCCCGGCGCGCTGGCCGAAGTGGCGTTGCTGCTGGGCGAGTTGGGCGCCAACATCGACGAAGTGCAACACCAGCGCGCGTTCACCACGCTGTCAGTGGAACATGTGCAGATCGACGTGGTGGTGCGCACCCGCGGCAACGAGCATGTCGACGAAATCGTGGCCGCCATTCACCGGCGCGGCCATGCGGTTGAGCGGGTGCACTGAACAGCTATAACGCCAGATTGAACAGGACAAGCATGCACCCCAAGATCATCGCTCGCCAAACCCCGAACAAGGTGGCTTGGCGCATGGCCGACAGTGGCCTGGAAACCACCTACGCGCAGCTTGAGGCGCGCTCCAATCAACTCGCCCACCTGTTCCGCCGCCTCGGGCTGAAGCCCGGCGACCACCTGGCGTTGCTGCTGGAAAACCACCCGCGCTACTTTGAAATCTGCTGGGCCGCGCAGCGCAGCGGCCTGATCTTCACCGCCATGAGCAGCCGGCTCACGCTGAACGAGGCGGCCTACATCGTGAACGACTGCGGCGCCAAGCTGTTCATCACGTCGCGCGCGCTGGCCGGTGTGGCTAACGATCTGTTAAGCCAAACGCCGAACGTGCAGCACCGCTTCATGCTCGATGGTGCCGCGCCCGGCCACGCCGCGCTGGAACCCGCCATGGCGGCCGAGCCCGAAACGCCTGTTGCCGATGAAACCGCGGGCGGCGACATGCTGTATTCATCCGGCACCACCGGCCGGCCCAAGGGCGTTATGGTGCAGGCGGAGTCCGACGACATCGCCTACATGGGCAGCCTGGCCAAGGTGTGCGTCGGCGTGTTCGGCATGGGGCCTGAAACGGTTTACCTTTCACCCGGGCCGCTGTACCACGCCGCGCCGCTGCGCTTTTGCATGCGCGTGCACGCCGCGGGCGGCACCGTGGTGGTGATGGAACACTTCGACGCCGCGCGTTTCCTGCAACTCATCGGCGAACAGCGCATCAGCCACACCCAGGTGGTGCCCACCATGTTCGTGCGCGCCTTGAAGCTCGACGAAGCCACACGCGCCGCGGCCGATGTGAGCAGCCTGCGCTGCGTGATCCATGCCGCAGCACCCTGCCCGGTGCCGGTGAAGCAAGACATCATCAACTGGTGGGGGCCGAAGATTTGGGAGTACTACGCCGGCACCGAAGGCATGGGCATGACGCTGTGCAACAGCGAACAGTGGCTGGCGCACAGGGGCACGGTGGGCAAGAGCGTGGTCGGCCAGGCGCGCATCTGCAATGAACTGGGCATCGAGCTGCCGGTGGGCGAAGCCGGGGTGGTTTACTTCTCTGACGGCAAACCCTATGCCTACCATAACGATCCAGGTAAGACGGCCGGCGCGCGCAACGCGCAAGGCTGGACGACGCTGGGCGACATCGGCCGGCTCGACGCCGACGGCTATCTTTACCTCACCGACCGCCTGGCGCACATGATCATTTCCGGCGGCGTCAACATCTACCCGCAAGAAGCCGAGAACCTGCTGGTCACGCACCCCAAGGTGATGGACGTGGCGGTGTTCGGCGTGCCGAACGACGAGTTTGGCGAAGAGGTCAAGGCCGTGGTGCAGCCGCGCAGCATGGCGCAGGCCGGGCCCGAACTCGAAGCCGAGCTGATCGCGTTTTGCCGCAGCCAGCTCTCGCCCATCAAATGCCCGCGCAGCATCGACTTCCGCCCCGAGTTGCCGCGCCACCCCACCGGCAAGCTGTACAAGCGTTTGCTGCGCGATGAGTACTGGGCCGGCAAAGAAAGCAAAATCGTATGACGCGCAAAGTGAAGTTCCGTGAAATTGCCTCAGGGCTGCAATTTCCGGAAGGCCCGGTGGCGCTGGCCGATGGCTCGGTGCTGGTGGTGGAAATTGCGCGCGGCACGCTCAGCCGGGTGCTGCCCGATGGCCAGGTGCAGGTGGTGGCGCAGCTCGGCGGCGGCCCCAACGGCGCGGCCATCGGGCCCGACGGCGCGGTGTACGTGTGCAACAACGGCGGCTTTGATTGGCACCACCAGCACGACGGCAGCCTCACGCCCATCGGCCAGGCGGCTGACTACAGTGGCGGGCGCATCGAACGGGTGAACCTGAGCACCGGCAAGTGCGAGCGCGTGCTCGACACGGTGGCTGGCCTGGCCCTGCGCGGCCCCAACGACCTGGTGTTCGACGCTGTGGACGGCCTGTACTTCACCGACCTGGGCAAGACCCGCCGCCACGAAATGGACCTGGGCGGCGTGTTCTATGCCGACGTGAGCGCCGGCACCGCCAAGCGCGTGGCCGGCCCGGCGCTCACGCCCAACGGCGTGGGCCTGTCACCCGATGGCGCCACGCTGTATTACGCTGAAACCGCCGGCGCGCGCCTGTGGGCGTTTCAGGTTAACGCTCCAGGTGAGCTGGCACTGCGACCCTGGCCGTCACCCAATGGCGGGCGCTTACTCTGCGCCTCGCCGGGCGGGCACTTTCAGCGCTTCGATTCGATGGCCCTGGACGCCGCCGGCAACTGCTACGTGGCCACGCTCATCCATGGTGGCATCACCGTGGTGGCGCCCGATGGGCACCGCATCCAGCATGTGCCCTTGCCGGACAAGATGGTCACCAACCTGTGCTTCGGCGGGCCGGATTTGCGCACGCTGTATGTCACGCTGTCGGCCATGGGTAAGTTGATCGCCATCGACAACTGGCCCATCCCCGGCCTGCGGCTGAACAACGAAGCTTGAGACGATGCTGTCAGAAGACCAACTCGCGGTGCTGCCGCAATACCTGTTGCCCAAGCAGGCACTCACACGCTTCGCCGGTGTGGTGGCCGGGTTTCGCGGGGGCGAGATCACCACCGGCATCGTTCGCCGCTTTGTGACGCGCTATGGCGTGAACATGGCCGAGGCGGTTCAAGAAGACATCGCCGCCTACGCCACGTTCAATGACTTTTTCACCCGCGCATTGAAGCCTGAAGCCCGGCCACTTTCACCTGCGCCCTGGTTGTGCCCGGTCGATGGCGCCATCAGCCAATTCGGCCGCATCGAATCTGGCCAGATCTTCCAGGCCAAGGGCCACCGCTACAGCGCCACCGCGCTGGTGGGCGGCAGCACCGAACTGGCCGCTCAATTCGACGACGCCAGCTTCGCCACGCTGTACCTGAGCCCGCGCGACTACCACCGCATCCACATGCCTTGCGCGGGCGAACTGCGCCGCATGATCCATGTGCCTGGTGAATTGTTTTCAGTCAACCCCACCACTGCGCGCGGCGTGCCGGGGCTGTTCGCCCGCAACGAGCGCGTGGTGTGCGCGTTCGAGGGCCAGCGCGGCCCCTTCGTGCTGGTGCTGGTGGGCGCCACCATCGTGGGCAGCATGGCCACGGTGTGGCACGGTGTGGTCAACCCACCGCGGCCGGGGCAGGTGCGCGAATGGTCTTATGCGCCCGGCCAGGTGCGGCTGGAACGCGGCGCCGAGATGGGCCGCTTTCTGCTTGGGTCTACCGTGGTGCTGCTGCTGCCTGGCGCGGTGAATTTCAACCCGGCTTGGGCGCCGGGCGGGGCAATCCGCATGGGCGAAGGCATGAGCGCGCAGTAAGCTGGCGCACCCTCAACCCCAGCGGAGAAAAGCCATGATCAAAGTCAGCGTCATGTACCCCAACACCCCCGGCGCGCGTTTCGACCACGCCTATTACCGCGACAAGCACATGCCGCTGGTGCAGGCCCGCATGGGCGACAAGTGCGTGCGCTATACGGTAGACAAAGGCCTGGCCGGCGGCGCACCCGGTGCACCCGCGCTTTTCGTGGGCATGTGCCACATCTACTGCAACACGGTGGAAGACTTTCAAGCCGGCTTCGGCCCGCATGCCGCCGAGATCTTGGGCGACATTCCCAACTACACCGACTTGCAGCCGCAAATCCAGATCAGCGAAGTGGTGGTGGGTTAACGGTTCAATTCACGCGGCGTGATTCGCGCCCAGCGATCCAGATCGTGGCGGTGCAAATCACGGCGCCACCGATCAGCGTGGTGCCAGTGGGCACATCGGCAAAGATCAGCCAGCCCATCAGCGCTGACCACACCAAATCCAGAAACCGCAGGCCTTGCGTGGCCGAAATGTCGGCCAGGCTGAACGCCTTGGTCAGGGCGTAGTGGCCGGCGCTGCCCAGCACGCCGCACAGCAAAAAACCCAGCCACTGCCAGGCGCTGGGCCATTGCCAGGCCCACAACGCCAACGGCAGGCTGATCAGGCTCACGGTGATGGCTTGCCACATCAGAATGACGCCGGCGCGCTCATGGCGCGTGAGCGCCTTGGTGATGAGGAAAGAGGCCGCGAACATCGGCGCTGATGCCAGCATGATCAAGTGATAAACACCGCCACTGGCTGAAAGCTGCGGGCCCACGACGATGAGCACGCCGCACATGCCCACGGCCGCAGCCAGCCAGCGTTCCCAGCGCATCACTTCGCCCAAGAACAGGTAGGCGCCAATCATCACAAACAGCGGCGTGGTGAAGCCGATGGCCGTCATGTCGGCCAAGGGAATGCGCGGCAGGGCGATGAACCACAGCGCCAGGCCCGCCGAGTGACAAGCGCCACGCGCAAACTGCCCGCGCACCGATTGCGGCTTGTACGCCGCCAGGCCATCACGCCACAGCCACGGCGCCAGCACCACCAGGCCCATGAAGTAGCGCAGGAACTGGCTTTGCATGGCGGGCATGTCTTGTGCCAGCAGGCGCATCAGGGCGTTGAGCACACTGAAGATCATGCCGGACGCTGCCACCAGCAGCATGCCTTGCGCGGCGGGGGGCAGGTGGCTGGTGCGATGGCGTAGCCCTGCCAGGCTGCGTTGCAGCAGGTTGCGGGTGCTGCCATTGGGTGGGGTGGGAGGCGGTTGCAAGGGTGGCCCCATGCACTGAGTCTAGTTGCCGCCCGCGGCGAGAATGCGCCCGACCATGCAAAGCTTCGACATCGCCGTCATCGGCGCCGGCATTGCCGGCGCCGCGCTCGCTTGGCGAATGGCAGGCTCGACTGCGCCTTCGCGTGTCGTGCTCATCGAGCGCGAAGATCAGCCCGGCTATCACAGCACCGGTCGCTCGGCCGCAATGTTCATGGCCAGCTACGGCCCGCCCATGGTGCGGGCCTTGACGCGGGCCAGCCGCAGCTTTTATGAAGCACCACCCGAAGGCTTCACGCCAACGCCGATCCTTGCGCCGCGCGGGGTGCTCTATGTCGCCGCGCCGGGGCAGCTGAGCATGCTGGATCGGGTTCAAGCCGAGTTGCAAGCCTCGGGCACGGTGCTTGAGCGCTGCTCGCGCGAGCAGGCCCTGGCGCGTGTGCCGTGCTTGCGGCCCGAGCAGGTGGCCGGCGCACTGTTTGAAGTGGATGCCATGGACATCGACGTGCACGTCCTGCACAGCGGCTACCTGCGCGGCTTCAAGCGCCTGGGCGGCACGCTGCGCACTTCGCACGAGTTGGTGGCCGCGCAGCCTGTAAGCGGCGCATGGGAATTGCACTTTGCCGATGGCCAGGCCGTGCGGGCCAGACAGGTGGTGAACGCGGCCGGCGCCTGGGCCGATGCGGTGGCGATGATGATGGGTGCCAAGCCCCTGGGCGTGCAGCCGCGCCGGCGCAGCGCGTTTTGCTTCAACCCGCACGATGCAGCGGATATTGGCCACTGGCCCACCGTGTGCGCCATCGACGACAGTTGGTACTTCAAGCCCGATGCCGGCCAACTGCTGGGTTCCCCCGCCAACGCCGACGATGTGCCCGCGCACGATGTGCAGCCCGAAGAAATCGACATTGCCACCGGCATTGCCCGCATCGAAGCCATGACCACCTTGGCCATTCGCCGCCCCACGCGCACCTGGGCCGGGTTGCGCAGCTTTGCGCCCGATGGTGAACTGGTCATCGGCCATGATGTGCACGTGCCGGGCTTGTTCTGGTTGGCCGGGCAGGGCGGCTATGGCATACAAAGCGCGGCCGGCGCGGCCATGCTGGCGCAAAGCTTGTTGCTGCACACGCCATTGCCCCCATTGCTGCGCGAACAAGGCGTGCTGGCAGCGGCATTGACGCCGGCACGCTTTAACTGATGACACCACTTTGCACAGGAATCAAGAGATGAGCACCCTGGCTTCCCACCCCACCCCGGTCACCCACCGCCAGACCCTGGCTGACCTGCTGCACCGCAGTGCCTGCCGCACGCCGCACAAGCTGGCCGTGGCCTGCGGCGCGCAGCACTACACCTACGCCGAATTCGACGCCCTGTGCGCCCGCGTGGCCGCCGGCCTGGCGCAGCGCGGCGTGGCCAAGGGCGATGCGCGAACTGGCCAACTGGAATCTGGTGCGCATGACCCACGTCATGGGTGACCGTCGTGATTTCTTCGAGACGTCAAGCGACGTCTGGGAACTCATGCGCATCATCGTGCGTGAGCGCAAATTGCGCGAGTTCGACCCGACGGTTGCGATGCTCACCGAAACCGTCGCCGACCCGTTGTTCGCCGCAGAACCCGCCGAACTACAGAAACGGATTCGCGAAACGCAGGCCCTGATGCGCGACCTGTCCGGCTGGACCAATGACATGGTGAAACTGGAGCCGTCTATCCTGGTCAAACTGATGCGCCTGGGCAGCAAGGTGCAGCGGTTTTTGCAACGCGCCAAGTAGCAAACACACCATGAAACCCTGGACAAAACTCGATTCCACACCTCTCGTCAATGACCGCTGGATGAACCTGCGCGCTGATCGCTGCGCGCTCGGCAACGGCACCGTGATTGCGCCCTATTACGTGATCGAGGAGCAGGAGTGGGTGCATATAGTGCCGGTGCATGACGATGGTCGCATGCTGCTGGTGACGCAGTACCGCTACGCCGCAGAGGCAACCTGCGTGGAGTTTCCCGGCGGCGTTGTTGATGCATGTGAAAGCCCGCTCGATGCGGCTCCGCGTGAGTTGTTGGAGGAGACCGGCTTTCATGCGCGTGACTGGCAACCGGTGGCGTCGTTCTTCGCCAATCCAGCACGACAAACCAATCGCGTCCATGTGTTTTTGGCGCGAGGATTGACGCGCGTCTCGGCGCAGAAACTTGATGATTCGGAAGACATTGTGTGCAGCGACGCGAGTACCGATGAAGTGACCGCAATGATTAAGGATGGCCGCTTTTCGCAAGGCTTGCACATCGCTTCTTTTTATCTGGCGATGGACGCCCTCAAATCTTTTCAGAGTATCGAAAAATGAACAACACCGTGCAATACCCGCTCACCATTTTTTTCGACGGCGCATGTCCGTTGTGCAGGCGGGAAATCGCGCTACTCACGCAGTTTGACGATCAGCAACAACTGCGCGTCGTCGATTGTTCAGCGAGCGACTTCGCACCCGTCGAAGGGCATGCGCGCGAGGCGATGATGGCGCTGATTCATGCACGCGACGCAGCGGGTACATGGCTCATCGGCGCGCCCGTATTCGCCGCTGCGTACAGTGCAACCGGCTTCGCCTCTATTGCAAGCCTGTGGGGCAGCAAACGGCTGCAGCCGATGTGGAGCGTGGTCTACCCGTGGATCGCAAAGAACCGCATGTGGCTGTCGAAGCTTGGCGCGATTGACGGCATGACGTGGCTGCTGCATCGCCTGCATGCGCGCGCTGCGAAAAAGGCGCTGCTGCAGAGTCAGGGTTGCAAGGACGACGCGTGTGAAGTGGCACAGGGCCCGAAAAAGCGAAAGTTGTGAGCGATGTGCAGGTAGGGTGGGCACCCAGTGCCCACCAAGCTTCGGCACGCGAGCCAGCGCTTTTACACTCAGCGACGGTGGGCACGGGGTGCCCACCCTACAAGCGCGTTGCCGAACCGTGGAGTTACTTCAACGAAGAATAGTTAACCGGAATCCACGTGTAGCCCTTGCCACCAGCGTTCGCGCGCACGCGGCCCAGGCCGGGGAAGCTGATGTGTGACACGCCGACAATGTAGCCACCTTTCGCTGCGTCGGCGTA
>JANOXU010000042.1:0-11195 GCA_031418595.1 Burkholderiales bacterium | reverse complement strand
GCTAAAGCGCCTAAGCCCGAGATTATAGCGAGCCCAATCGCGCGTTCGCACCCGTGGGTTCAAGCCCACCCATCGGCCCGGCTCTTCCCCACCCGCAGTCTCTATCGATGTTCAGTTTCTTCAAGAAGAAGCCGCCCGCCGCTGCCCCGGCGGACACGCCGCCCGAGCCAAGTCCCGTGCCGGTGTTGCCGGTCGAGCCACCGCGCAGCGGCTGGCTCGGCCGCCTGTCGCAAGGCTTGCGCAAGACAGGTTCCGGCATCGCCCAGGTCTTCACCGGCACGCGCATTGACGACGCCCTGTACGAAGAACTGGAGTCGGCGTTGCTGCTGGCCGATGCCGGCGTGGCGGCCACCGCGCATGTGTTGAACGAGTTGAAGGCCCGCGTCAAGCGCACCGAAGTCAGCGAGCCGCAACAGGTGAAAGCGCTGCTGGTTGATGTGTTGGCTGAGCTGCTCGCGCCCTTGCAGCAGGCGCTGACACTGGGCGAAGCCAAGCCCACGGTGATCATGGTGGTGGGCGTGAACGGTGCGGGCAAAACCACCAGCATCGGCAAGCTCACGCGCCATTTGGCAGAAGGCGGGTGCAAGGTCTTGCTCGCCGCGGGCGACACCTTTCGCGCCGCGGCGCGCGAGCAGCTTGCGGCGTGGGCGCAGCGCAACGAGGTGGAGATCGTCAGCCAGCACGGCGGCGACCCCGCCGCGGTGAGCTTCGACGCGGTCACGGCGGGCAAGGCGCGCGGCTGCGGTGTGGTGATTGCCGACACCGCCGGGCGCTTGCCCACACAGACCCATCTGATGGAAGAGTTGAAGAAGATCCAGCGCACCATCGGCAAAGCGCAGGCCGGTGCGCCGCATGAAGTGCTGCTGGTGGTCGACGGCAACACCGGCCAGAACGCGCTGGCGCAGGCCAAGGCCTTCGATGCCGCGCTGGGCCTGACCGGCCTGATCGTGACCAAGCTCGACGGCACGGCCAAGGGCGGCGTGCTGGCGGCCATGGCGCGCTGGGCTCATGAGCGCGGCCGCCCGCTGCCGGTGTACTTCATCGGTGTGGGCGAAAAGCTCGAAGACCTGCAACCCTTCGATGCGCGCGAATTCGCGCAAGCGCTGTTGGCTTGATTGATTCGGGCTTGATTGATTCGGGCCTGATCGAACCAAGCCGCGTTCAATGCAGCCGTGCCGCGGCACGCGCGCGCGGTGGCGTGTCCAGGTCGTCGAAGAACGCCGAGGGCACGGGTTCCATCGCGGTGTCGTAGGCGGCGTCGCCGTCATTCAGCACCGCCTCGATCTCGGCCACCGGTATCAGCGGCATCGGCCGCGACGCGCTGCCTTGGGTGTTGAGCACGCGCCCGCGCCGCGCCGCCACCGTGGCCATTTCGCTGCCCAGGCGCTTGCGCGCCTCGGCCGCCGTGGGCAGCCGGTCTTCATACCAGGCGATCACGCCGATGCCCGCGCCGCGCAGCACCCGGCCCATGCGCTCGTGGCGCTGGCGGCTGCGTTCGGTTTCGGCCGCGGCGCGCACATCCACCACCATCAGCACGCGCGAGCCGCCGTCGCAAATCAGCAGGTCAGCGCTCAGGCCACCGGCACGCAGCAGCCATTCGCGGTGAGAGTGCTGTGCCGGCACGCGGATGAAGCGCGACAGCGGCACCTGCGCCAGCACCAGGAAACCAGGCAAGGCGCTGCGCACCAGTTCCAGCGCGCGGCGCTCGGAAATGCTCAGCACGCGCACTGCATCGGGCGGCCAATCGGCCACCGTGTCGAGTTCTTCGCGTGCCGCGCGGCGCTCATCGCGGCGCCGCCGTTGGCGCTGCCAGGCCAAGGCAGCCAGGCTCAGCAAAGCGGTGGCGCCGAGCAGTGCAAGGGTCATCGGTTCGGGCAAGCCCATGGTCAGCATCCTGGTCGCGGCAACAGGGCTAACCGTAGGCTGAACAGGGCCGCAGCGGCGCTTCCGGCGCGCTACGGTGGTGTCAAGGCGTTTCGGCGCCGCCATGAAGCGGCGACTCGCGTGCGCAATTGCACGCCAGGTGGGCCAGGTTCGTCGTCAGCGCGGCATGCCGCCCATCCCGCCCATGCCACCCATGCCACCCATGCGCTTCATCATCTTCATCAGGCCGCCGCCCTTCATCTTCTTCATCATGGTTTGCATCTGCTCGAATTGATTCAGCATGCGGTTCACTTCCTGCACATGAACACCGGCGCCGGCGGCGATGCGGCGCTTACGGCTGGCCTTGAGCAGATCGGGCTTGCGCCGCTCCAGCGCGGTCATGGAATTGATGATGCCTTCCATGCGCCGCACGTCGCGTTCAGCGCGGCCCATGTCGGCGCCCTGGGCCTTGGCCGCGAGTTGCGCGGGCAGCTTGTCCATCAAGCTGCTCAAGCTGCCCATCTTCTTCATCTGCGAGATTTGCGACAAAAAGTCGTTCAGGTCGAAGTTGCTGCCGCTCTTGAACTTGTCGGCCAGTTTTTGCGCGGCTTCAACGTCCACGCCCTTTTGCACATCTTCCACCAGCGCCACGATGTCGCCCATGCCCAGCACTCGGCCGGCATGGCGTTCAGCGTCAAACACTTCAAGCCCGTCGAGCTTTTCCGACACGCCGGCAAACTTGATCGGCGCGCCGGTGATGGCGCGCACCGACAGCGCCGCGCCGCCGCGTGAATCGCCGTCAAGCTTGGTCAGCACAATGCCCGTGAGTGGCAGCGCTTCCTTGAACGCCTTGGCGGTGTTGACCGCATCCTGGCCCTGCATCGCATCCACCACGAACAGCGTTTCCACCGGCTGCAGCACGGCATGCAATTCGCGGATCTCGTTCATCAACGCTTCGTCGATGGCCAAGCGCCCGGCGGTGTCGACCAGCAGCACATCGAAGTAATGGCGCCGCGCATGGTCGAGCGCGGCCAGGGCGATGTCGCGCGGCTTCTGGTCGGGCGTGGACGCAAACCATTCGGCGCCGGCCTGCGCGGTGACGGTCTTCAATTGCTCGATGGCGGCGGGCCGATAGACGTCGGCCGAAACCGTGAGCACCTTCTTCTTGCGCCGCTCGATCAAGTGCTTGGCCAGCTTGGCCGTGGTGGTGGTCTTGCCCGCGCCTTGCAGGCCAGCCATCAAGATCACCGCCGGTGGTTGCGTGACCAGGTTGATGTCGGCCACGCCGTCGCCCATGGTGGCGGCAAGCTCCTTGTGCACCACGCCCACCAGGGCCTGGCCGGGGTTGAGCGAGCCGGCCACATCCTGGCCCAAGGCCTTTTCTTTCACGCGGGCGATGAAGTCGCGCACCACCGGCAGCGCCACGTCGGCTTCGAGCAGGGCCATGCGCACTTCGCGCAACATGTCCTGCACATTGCTTTCGGTCATGCGCGCTTGCCCGCGCATGGTCTTGACCAGGCGCGACATGCGGTCGGTGAGGGTGGTGGCCATGGGCGCGGGGGGCATGCGGCATTCGAACGAGGCGCACGCGAAAGTACACTGTGATGAATGATTTTAGACGCCCCCTTCGCCGCGCCCGGCCTGCTGGCCGTGCTGGCCGTTGCGGCGTACGCGCTGGCCGCCTGGCCGGCCGCGTGGCCGGGCGTGCAGACGGCGCGCTGGGCGAGTGGCGCCTTGACCTTGGGCTGGCTGGCGCATGCCGTGTTGTTGGTGCTGGAGGTGAGTGGGTTGGGCCGCGCGGACGGCGTGCCGCGCCTGGGCTTCGGGCCGGTGCTGTCGATCACGGTGTGGCTGGTGCTGGCCGTGCATGCCGTCGAAAGCCGCTGGTTGCCGTTGCCCACCGTGCGCCGTGCGCTGGCCGTGGCCGGTGCGTTGGCGGTGCTGCTGGCCTGGGCCTATCCGGGCGACTGGCGCTTGCAGTCCGGCAATGCGTGGGCGCCGCTGCACTGGTTGCTCGGTGTCGGCTCATACGCCCTGTTTGGCGCCGCGGTGTTGCATGCGCATTGGCTTGATCGCGCCGAGCAGCGGCTGCGCCAACACACCGGCGGCGTGGCTGCGGCCACGGGCATGCCACTGCTGCGCCTGGAGCGGCTGACCTTCCGTTTCGTACAAGCCGGCTTCGTGGTGTTGTCGGCCGCCTTGGTGTTGGGCGTGGCCACGGCGGGCCAGCTTCGCGTGGATCACAAGACCGTCTTCTCCTTGCTCGGCTGGACGGTGTTCGCCGCGCTGCTGGCCGGGCGCCAATGGCGCGGCTGGCGCGGCCGGCGCGCCACGCGCTGGCTGTATGCCGGGGCGGTGTTGTTGCTGTTGGCCTATGCAGGCTCGCGTTTTGTGTTTGAAGTTGTTCTGGGCCGCAGCGCCGCGTAGAAAGCCAAGCCATGAAGTACCTGATCGTCTTGCTGGTGGTGGTGGGTGTGGGCTGGTGGCTGGCCTCGCGCCGGCCCAAGGCCGTGGCGCGGCGGCGGCAACAGCAACAAAAGCAGCAACAAGTCAAGCCGCAAGCGATGTTGAGTTGCACACACTGCGGCGTGCACTTGCCGGCCAGCGAGGCGGTGGTCGACGGCAGCGGCAGCTATTGCAGTGAAGCGCACCGCCTGGCCGGGCCGCGATGAGCCCGCCCGGCCGCCCGAAGGGCGAATTCCGCAGTGCGCAGCACGAAGGTACTTCCTTTTGAGCCCGCCCGGCCGCCCGAAGGGCGAATTCCGCAGTGCGCAGCACGAAGGTACTGCCTTATGACCCCGCCCGGCGACGCCAGCAATCGCCGCCAGGGCGAGCGGCGCAACAACGAGCGGCGCAGCAACACCGGGCGGCGTGCCGACGAGTCGCTGTTCGGCGCCTTGGGGGTGGGCGCCGACAGCCAGGGCCTGACCGACAGGCAGCTCGCTGCTGACACTTACAGCGCCGGCGGTCTGGGGCGCCTGGGCGCGGCAAGCGAGCATGACCCGCGTGAGCTGGGCCGCGAAATGCGCCGCATGCTGCGCACGCAAGACTCCGCGCTGAGCCGCATCTTTCGCACCTACACCGCGGCGCGCGCGGCCCTCGGCGTGGCCCTGGTGGTGGCGCAGGCGGCCACCGCACTGCTCGGGTTGCGCTCCACCTTGCCGCTGGTGCTGGTCAGCCTGGCCTATGCCGCACAGGCGCTGTTCTTGTGGCTGTTGCCAAGCCTGCGTATCGAACCTGATGCGCAGCGCGTACCGCGCAGCCCGGCCGCGCTGCGCCGGCGCCAATGGGTGGCCACCATCGGCGTGGACATTGCCGCCTTCGTCGCCATGCATGCGCTGGACCCGGGCGCCAGCTTCAACTTCGTTGCCTTGTTGGTGCTGCCGGTGCTCATGGCCGGCGTATTGAGTTCGCGGTTAGAAGCGCTGGCCACCGCGTCGGCGGTGGCGCTGATGTTGCTGGCCGTGGCCTGGCGCGCCAGCCTGAGTGGCCTGGACAGCGCGGTGTTGATGACGCAGACCGGCATGGCCGGCATGGGCTTTTTCGTCATCACCTTGCTTTCGGGTGAACTGGCCGGGCGGCTGGCGCGCGAGGAACTGGCCGCCCGCGGCAGCCTGGAGTTGGCGCGCCAGCAGGCGCAGCTCAACCGCCTGGTGATCGAGGAGATGGCCGACGGCGTGCTGGTGGTGGATGGCCGCTTGCGCGTGCGCGCCGCCAACCCGGCGGCGCGCACGCTGATCAACGACAGCGGCCTGGCCCCGGCCGCGCCGTTCCAGCTCGACAGCACGCCGCTGTGGCAGCCGCTGGCGCAGGCCGCTGCGCAGGCCTTCGCCAGCGCGCAGTGGCCCGAGGCCGGGCGTGATGTGCGGCTGGCCCTGGCCGACGGGCGCACGCGCAGCCTGCGCCTGCGGGTGCGCTTCACGCGCCGCCAGGCGCTGGACGATGAAGCCGACGCCGGCAACGGCCGGGCGCACGAGGAGTTGTGCGTGCTGCTGCTCGAAGATGTGCGCACCGCACAGGGCCGGCTGTTGCAGGAAAAGCTGGCCGCCATGGGCCGCGTCTCGGTGGGCATTGCGCACGAGATTCGCAACCCCCTGGCAGCCATCGCCCAGGCCAATGCACTGCTGCTGGAAGACGCGCTGCCGGCGCCGCAGGCGCGCTTGGCGCAGATGGTGGCCGACAACGTGTTGCGGCTCAAAAGCATCGTCGACGACGTGATGGAGCTGGCGCCCGGCACGCCGGTGGCTTACCAGGAAGTCGACGCCACGGCATTGATCAGCCACGCCGTGGCGGAATGGGCGCGCACTGTTGAGTTGGTGCTCGGCCCGGAATGCCGGCTGCGCCTGGAGCTTCCGGCGCAGCGCCTGAACGTGGTGTTCGATGCCGAGCAGTTGCGCCGCGTGCTGATCAACCTGCTCGACAACGCGCACCGCCACGCCAGCGCCGCACGCGCGGCCATCGTGCTGCGCCTGGCCGCGCGCGACGACACCAGCGCGGTGCTCTTGGTTGACAGCGACAGCCCGCTGATCGCGCCCGAAGTGGAGCGCTACTTGTTCGAGCCCTTCTTTTCCACGCGCAGCCGCGGCACGGGATTGGGCTTGTACATTTGCCGCGAGTTGTGCCAGCGCCATGGCGCGAGCATCGAATACCGGCAGCGCACACCCAGCGAGCGCAACCGCAACGTCTTTCAAGTCACCTTGCGCCGCGCTGCGGCCACGGCTCTGAACACACCCGCACCAGCCGAACCAGTGAGCGCCACCGCGCCCAACCTGCCATGAGCCCGCTAGGCCGCCCCGAGGGCGAATTCCGGAAGGCGTAGCCTGAAGGTACACCAATGAATGTGTCGGAACCTTTGCACTTGCTGGTGGTGGATGACGAGCCTGACCTGTGCACGCTGTATGAACTCACGCTGGTGCGTGAAGGCTACGCCGTGGAAACCGCGGCCAGCGTGGCCGAGGCCTGGGCCTTGCTCAGCCAGCGCCGCTTCAGCGCCTTGATCACCGACATGCGGCTGCCTGACGGCACCGGCCTGGAGCTGCTACAACGTTTGGAACAAGCCGGTCGCAGCGAACGCATCATCGTCATCACCGCCCACGGCTCGGCCGAAAACGCGGTTGAAGCGCTCAAGGCCGGGGCTTACGACTACCTCACCAAACCGGTGGACTTGCGCCAGTTTCGCAGCGTCGTGGCCTCGGCGCTGGGCCGCGCCGTGCCGGTGGCGGGCGGGCGGCCAAAACGCCCCGATGCACAGGAACCGCCTGCTGTTTCCCTGGCGGCCATGACGGCCTCGGCGCGGCTGATCGGCAACTCCGCGCCGATGCAGCAGGTGCGCTCGCTCATCATGCGCGTGGCCCGCAGCATGGCCCCGGTGCTGGTGCAGGGCGAATCGGGCACGGGCAAGGAGCTGGTGGCGCGCAGCATCCATGAACACTCGCCGCGCGCGGCCCACCCCTTCGTGGCAGTGAACTGCGGTGCCATTCCTGAAAACCTGCTCGAAGCCGAGTTCTTCGGTTTTCGCAAGGGCTCGTTCACCGGCGCCAACGAAGACCGCGAAGGCTTTTTCCAGGCCGCCCACGGCGGCACCTTGTTCCTCGACGAAATCGGCGACCTGCCGCTGGCCATGCAAAGCAAGTTGCTGCGCGTGGTGCAGGAGCGCGCCGTGCGGCCCATCGGCGCAGTGGCCGAGCAGGCGGTGAACGTGCGTTTGGTCAGTGCCACGCACAAAGACTTGGGTGAAGAAGTGCGCGCCAGCCGCTTCAGGCAAGACCTGTACTACCGGCTCAATGTCATCCAGATCCACATGCCGCCCTTGCGCGAGCGTGTGGCAGATCTGGCCGACATCTGTGCTGCCGTGTTGCACCGCCTGGCGCGCGACGCCGGCGTGCAGCCGCCACCCACCTTGGCGCCTGGCGCCATGGTCGCGTTGGCGGCGTACGGCTTTGCGGGCAATGTGCGCGAGCTGGAGAACATGCTGCACCGCGCCGTGGCGTTGTCGGGCCAAGACGTGATCTCTGCGGGCGACCTGGGCTTGGATGAGGCCGCGGTTGCGGCGCCGCACGTGGCGCCTGCGCTTCATGCCGGCGCTGATCAAGGGTTGAGCGCGCCAGTGCCCTTGCCAGCCGACTTGCAGGCGCATCTCGATGACGTGGAGCGCGCGATCCTCGAACGTGCACTGGATGTGTACCGCTACAACCGCACGGCCGCGGGCGCAAGCCTGGGGCTCACGTTGCGCCAGATGCGCTACCGCATGGCCCGCCTGGGCGTGCAGGTGGCTGACGGCGCGGCCGAGCGCAGCGAGCCTGCGGTGCCGTGAGCCAGGCCCGACGCAGCAGCGCGCGCGCGCTTTGGCGTGCGGGCTGGTGGCAGCCCGCAACCAGTGTGGCATCCCCCAACTTTGGCGTGCGCCCCCCCGGTGTGCTGCCCAGCCTGGCGGTCGTGCACTCGATCAGCCTGCCGCCCGGGCGCTATTGCGGTGATGCGGTACAGCGCCTGTTCACCAACACGTTAGACCACGACGCCCACCCTTACTACGCCGGCCTGCGCGGGCTGGAAGTCTCGGCGCACTTCTTCATCCGGCGTGGCGGGCAGGTCGTGCAGTTCGTGTCGTGCGATGCGCGGGCCTGGCATGCCGGGCAGTCGAGTTGGCGCGGGCGCGCGAACTGCAACGACTATTCCATCGGCGTCGAACTCGAAGGCCTCGAAGGTGGGCGTTTCGAGGCCGCCCAATACCGCGCACTCAAGCGGCTGCTGCGCGCTTGCAGCGCGGCCTACCCGAGCCTGCAAGAGGTGGCCGGCCACGAGCACGTGGCACCGGGCCGCAAGGCCGACCCGGGCGCCGGTTTCGATTGGGCGCGCCTGGCGCGTGGCTTGCACAGCAATGGCCTTGGCGTCAACCTGCGAGCGCCAAAACCACTGCTTGCACAGGACAATCAAGTCAGTTTGTAACCAATTGCGTCAACACTAGCCGTAGTGGCTTGCTGCCAGTAGTAACCCCAGATATAGTGTGTTCTCGCGTTTTGCTGAACAAGCCGTGGGGTCTGGCTGTTACCGTCAACCGACTCACTTTTGGGCACGGTTTGAGCGGCGCCAGAACCGCGCAACGCGAGTGAACTGATACAGAACAAGTGCTGAATGCAGCGTGGCCCCCCGGGCCGCGGGCGTGACAGCACAGCAGCCAAGGCACGCGCCGCGCAGCGGCCCGGGCACTCAAGATCTCACCATTGCAGTTTCAAGGGGACTCCATGCAAGCTGTCGCCACCATGGCCGTACAGATGTCAATGCCAACGCAGTCTTCAACGCCTGCGCTGCCACCCGGCACCGCTTACGCGGGCTATCAAATCATTCGGCGCAACGGCGCCGTCGTGGGCTTCGAGCCGAGCAAGATTGCGGTGGCCCTGATGAAGGCCTTTCTGGCTGTGCACGGCACCCAGGGTGCGGCTTCAGCCAGCGTGCGCGAAACGGTCGACGTGCTCACCGAAGCGGTGGTGCGTGCGCTGTTGCGTTCGCGCCCGGGCGGCGGCACGTTTCATATTGAAGACGTGCAAGACCAGGTTGAACTGGGTCTGATGCGCGGCAGCCACCATGAAGTGGCGCGCGCCTACGTGCTGTACCGCGAACGCCGCACCCAAGAGCGCGCGCGCGACAAGCAGGCCACGGTGCCCAAGGTGGCCACTTTGAACGTGACCGATGACGCCGGCCAGCGCGCGCCGCTGGACTTTGCCGCGCTGCAAGCCTTGGTGGAATCGGCCTGCGCGGGGCTGGGCAGCGAAGTGCGGGCCGAGCCCATCCTGGCCGAGACGCGGCGCAACCTGTATGACGGCGTGCCGCTGGCCGAGGTCTACAAGGCGGCGATCCTGGCCGCGCGCACGCACATCGAGAAAGACCCGGCCTACTCACGCGCCACGGCGCGGCTGCTGCTGCACACCATCCGCCGTGAAGTTCTCGGTGGCGAAGTCACCCAGGCGCAAATGAGCGAGCGCTACGCCGAGTACTTCCCCGGCTACATCCGCAAAGGCGTGAAGAGCGAGCTGCTCGATGAACGCATGCAGCAGTTCGACCTGCCTCGGCTGGGTGCGGCGATCAAGCCCGAGCGCGACTTGCAGTTCGACTATCTCGGCCTGCAAACCCTGTACGACCGCTACTTCCTGCACATCGAAGAGCAGCGCATTGAAATGCCGCAGACCTTCTTCATGCGCGTGGCCATGGGCCTGTCGCTGGGCGAGATCGACCGCGAAGCGCGCGCCATCGAGTTCTACGACGTGCTGTCCAGCTTCGACTTCATGAGCAGCACGCCCACGCTGTTCAACAGCGGCACGCGGCGCTCGCAGTTGTCGAGCTGCTACCTCACCACCGTGGCCGACGACCTCGATGGCATCTATGAAGCGCTGAAGGAAAACGCGCTGCTGTCCAAGTACGCCGGCGGCCTGGGCAACGACTGGACGCGCGTGCGCGCGCTGGGCAGCTACATCAAGGGCACCAATGGCAAGAGCCAAGGCGTGGTGCCGTTCCTCAAAGTGGTGAACGACACGGCCGTGGCGGTGAACCAGGGCGGCAAGCGCAAGGGCGCGGTCTGCGCTTACCTTGAGAGCTGGCACCTCGACATCGAAGAGTTCCTGGAGCTGCGCAAGAACACCGGTGACGACCGCCGCCGCACGCACGACATGAACACCGCGAACTGGATCCCCGACCTGTTCATGAAGCGGGTCATGGAAGGCGGCCAGTGGACGCTGTTCTCGCCCAGCACCTGCCCCGACCTGCACGACAAGTTCGGCATCGAGTTCGAGCGCGCTTACGTGGCGTATGAAGCGCAGGTGGATCGCGGCGAGCTGAAGCTGTTCAGGCGCATGCCGGCCAAGGACCTGTGGCGCAAGATGCTGTCGATGCTGTTCGAAACCGGCCACCCCTGGATCACCTTCAAAGACGCCTGCAACGTGCGCAGCCCGCAGCAGCATGTGGGCGTGGTGCACTCCAGCAACCTGTGCACCGAGATCACGCTGAACACCAGTGACAGCGAAATCGCGGTCTGCAACCTGGGCTCGGTGAACCTGGTGCGGCACTTGAAAGACGGCCAGATCGATCAGGCCAAGCTCAAGGCCACCGTGGCCACGGCGATGCGCATGCTCGACAACGTGATCGACATCAACTACTACGCGGTGAAGAAGGCGCGCGACTCCAACCTGCGCCACCGGCCGGTGGGGCTGGGCATCATGGGCTTTCAAGATTGCCTGTACCAACTGCGCACGCCCTACGCCAGCGACGCCGCGGTGGAGTTCGCCGACCGTTCCATGGAAGCCGTGTGCTACCACGCCTACTGGGCCAGCACCGAGCTGGCC
>JANOXU010000041.1:0-1560 GCA_031418595.1 Burkholderiales bacterium | reverse complement strand
CAGAAAGTGCGCGAGCAGTTCAAGGGCATGGTCGAACGCTGTGGTGACTGCGGTTTTGACCTGGCCGGTGGCTTGGTTGAAGTGGTGCCCACGGCGCACTACATGATGGGCGGCGTGGTCTTCAGCGCCGACTGCAGCACCACGCTGCCGGGCCTGTTTGCGGCCGGTGAAGACACCGGCGGTGTGCACGGCGCCAACCGCCTGGGCGGCAACGGCGTGGCCAACAGCACGGTGTTCGGTGGCATTGCCGGCGACACCATGGCAGCGTGGGTGCCGCGCCACGGCCGGCTGAACGAGCCTGACGAAGCGGCGTTGACAGCGGCGGCTGCAGCGCACCTGCTGCCGTTTGCGCAACCTTTTGCACAGCCTTCGGAAACCGCACGCACAGTCGACACGCTGCGTGAAGCGCTCTTCGATTGCATGTGGGAAGACGTGGGCATCCTGCGCACCGCCGCAGGGCTGCAGCGCGCGCTGTCGACGCTGGACGAACTCGACGCAGAACTGTCGCGCACGGGGGTCGCAGGTACCGACCGAGCCTTCAACCTGAGCTGGCACGACTGGATGAACCTGAAGAGCCTGATCGCCGTCAGCCGCGTCATCGCGACCTCGGCGCTGGCGCGCGAAGACTCGCGCGGCGCGCATTTCCGTGAAGACCATCCGGCCACCGGCGACCTGCCGGGGTCGAGCTACATCGTCGTCACGCAGGCAGGCGACGAGCTCATCATCCGGCGCGAGCCAGTGCGCTTCACGCGCGTGGCGCCGGGGCACACCATTCTGGCCGACGAGCCTGCCGCAGCGCCCTGATGAAGACCACCCTGACCCAAGGAAAAATGATGCCGAATGTCCTGCACCGACTGGCCTTGGCGGCCTGCCTGGGCGCTGCCGCGCTGGGCGCCGCTGCCCAGACCACGGCCTACCCCGAGCAGCCCATCACGCTGATCGTCCCGTTCAGCGCCGGCGGCGACGCCGACGTCGCGGCGCGCAGCCTGGCGGTGGTGGCGCAGCGCGTGCTCAACCAGAGCCTGGTGCCGGTGAACCGTGCCGGCGCCAGCGGCGGCATCGGCTCGCAGGCGGTGCGGCTGGCCAAGCCCGACGGCTACACGCTGCTGCTCGCCCGCGTCGGCTCCAACGCCGTGCTGCCGGCGCTGCAGCCGACGGCAGGCTACAAGTGGAACGACTTCACTTTCCTGGGCCTGCTCGAACTCAATCCCTACGTTTGCGTGGTGCGCTCGGGCTCGCCGATCATGACCTTGAAGGACCTCGTCGACACGCTGCGCTCGCGGCCCGGCAAGCTGAACTACAGCACCTCGGGGCCGGCGACGATCCTGAACTTCGGCCCGCAACTGCTGTTCGACGTGATCAAGCTGGGCAAGGACGCGGCGGTGCAGATCGCCTACAAGGGCGGCGGCGAGGCCGCGCTTGCCGTGCTCTCGGGCGAGGTCGACTTCAGCTGCGGCAACCTGACTTCGCTGATCGGCAACATCAAGGGCGGCAAGCTGCGCACGCTGGTGACGACCACGCCGGAGCGCCTGAAAGACCTGCCCGACGTGCCCACCGCCC
>JANOXU010000040.1:0-5070 GCA_031418595.1 Burkholderiales bacterium | reverse complement strand
GAGCAGCCGGTGTGCGTGCGCTACCCGCGCGGCGCCGGTGCGGGCGTGGAGATCGAACCCGTGCTCACCGAGCTGCCCTGGGGCCGCGCCGAGCTGCGGCGCAGCGTCGGGCGCGGCGGTGCGCCGTTGGGTCAGCGCATCGCCATCCTGGCTTTCGGCACTGTGCTGTACCCGGCGCTGGCCGCAGCTGAGGCGCTTGACGCCAGCGTGGTCAACATGCGCTTCGTCAAGCCGCTCGATGAAGCCCTGGTGCTCGACATGGCGCGCACGCATGACGCGCTGGTCACGGTGGAAGAGGGCTGCATCATGGGTGGCGCCGGCAGCGCGGTGGGCGAGTGCCTGGCCGCGCACGGCCTGGCCGTGCCGCTGCTGCAACTGGGCCTGCGCGATGCGTTCGTCGAGCATGGCGACCCGGCGAAGTTGCTGGCCCTGGCCGGGCTCGATGCCGGCGGTATTGAACGCGCCATCCAGGAGCGTTTCGGCCAGCGCCTGAGCGTGGTGTGCCCGGCTGTGAACAGTTGAATCATGACCAATCTGACCGACGCCCTGCACATCCCCGACACGCAAAGCGAGCGCGACGAACGCCACCTGGCCATTCAGCGCGTGGGCATCAAGAGCGTGCGCCATCCGTTGCAATTGCGCGTCGCCGGCGTGGTACAGCACTGCACGGCGGTGTGGGACCTCGACGTGGCCTTGCCGGCCGAGAAAAAAGGCACCCACATGTCGCGCCTGGTGGCCTGGCTCGATGGCGACGACGCGCCGCTCGACGCTGCCGCGCTGCGCACGCGCCACGCCCAGATGCTGCACAGCCTGGGCGCCAGTGAAGGGCGGGTGCAGGCGCGCTTCGATTTCTTCCTGCGCAAGCGCGCGCCGGTGTCGGGCGTCGCCAGCATGCTCGACTATCAAGGCGCCTGGATTGCTGAAACCCGCGCCGGCCAGACCACGTTGTGGGCCGAGGTTGGCGTGCCGGTGAAAAGCCTGTGCCCGTGCTCAAAGGAAATCTCCGACTACGGCGCGCACAACCAGCGCAGCCTGGTCACCATCCGAGTCGAAGTGCTGCAAGCTATTGAATGGCATGAGCTGGTGCGCATGGCCGAAGAAAACGCCTCCAGCGAACTGTGGCCGCTGCTCAAGCGGGCTGACGAAAAGTGGGTCACCGAACGCGCCTACGAAAACCCCAAGTTCGTGGAAGACCTGGTGCGCGACGTGGCGCTGGCGCTGAACCGCGATGCGCGGGTCGGGCGCTACAGCGTTGACGTTGAGAACTTTGAATCGATTCACAACCACAGCGCCTATGCGCGCATCGAACGCGGTTGATCGCTGCGCGCCTTGAGCAGCGACCTCGCCCAGGCCATCCACGACCCGCTGCGCATCCGCAGTGCGGGCGCCGATTTGCTGTCGCTGGCACTCATCGACTCACGCAACCATCTGCTGCGCTGGTTGACGGCGTTCGAGCCGCACCTGGGCAAGCTCAAGGCGCACGGCGATGTCGAGCCGCCGCTGTGGCTGGTGGGGCATGCGGCCTGGTTCCAGGAGTACTGGGTCTCGCGCAACGTGCAGCGCCAGCGCGGCGAGAGCGTGGTCACCGCGGCGATGCGGCTGCCGTCGCTGGAGCGCGCTGCCGACGGCCTGTTCGACCCCAGCTTGCACCACCGCGCCCAACGCTGGGCCTTGACGCTGCCCGCGCCGGCCGGCCTGCGCGCCTACCTGGGCGACACGCTGGAAGCCACGCTCGACGTGCTGGCCGGCGCGGCGCGCGATGACGATGCGTTGTTTGTGTACCGCGCCGCGCTGCGCCACGAAGACATGATTTGCGAGGCCTTGGCCGCCGCCGCGCAGGCCCTGCAACTGAAGCTGCCCGATGCACCCTGGGGCCAGCGCACGGCGCGGGCCCAGCGCGAGCCGCTGTGGTTTGCGGCCCAGCACTTTGCCCTGGGCTCGGTGCCCGGCGGCCTGGTGCCGGCCAATGAACGCTGGGCGCACGAGGTGGCAGTGCCGGAATTTGAAATCGATGCCCAGGCCGTGACTTGGGCGCGCTACACCGAATTCGTGGCCGACGGTGGTTATGACGACCCGCGCCTGTGGGGCGAAGCCGGTTGGCAATGGCTGCAACACACTGAACGCCGCGCACCGCGCTATGTTGAGCAGATGCGCGACGCCGTGCTGGCCCAGCGCCAGGGCGCGATGCAGCGCCTGCCCATGACGCAGGCCGTCGCCCATGCCAGCCGCTTCGAGGCCGATGCCTGGTGCCGTTGGGCCGGCCGGCGCCTGCCAACGGAAGTGGAATGGGAAATCGCTGCCTGCGGCGGCCGCTCACGCGGCTTTGCCTATGGCGACGTGTTCGAGTGGGTGGCCGGCAGTGCGCGGCCGTACCCGGCCGCCGCGCGCCGCTCCACCGGCTACGGCCGCTGGCCCGAACCGCGCAGCCAGGGCGTGCTGCGCGGCGGTTCGTGGATGACGCGCTCGCGTTGGCTGCACCCCAAGGCACGGCGCTTCGCCGCGCCGCAGCGCGACGAGTTGTTCTGCGGCTTTCGCAGCTGCGCGCTGTAGCCCCGGTTTGAACCTCGCGGTGGGCAAGAATCCGCCGCGCCAACTGTTGGCTGAAAAGCCACGCCGTTCATGAATGCCTTGCAAGAAAGCCTGGGCGCCGCGCTGCACCTCATCACCCAGGGCGATGCTGGCCTGTACCGCGTGGTGGCCTTGTCGCTGGCCGTCAGCGGCAGCGCATGTTTGCTGGCGGCCGTGTTCGGCCTGGCCGGCGGCGCCTTGCTGGCCGTGCTGCGCTTTCCCGGCCGCCGCGTGCTGCTGCTGCTGCTCAACACGCTGCTGGCGCTGCCTTCAGTGGTGGTGGGGCTGGTGGTGTACCTGATGCTGTCGCGCTCGGGGCCGCTGGGCAACTGGGGCATCCTGTTCACGCCCACGGCCATGGTGCTGGCGCAAACGCTGTTGGTGCTGCCCGTGGTGGCCGCACTCACGCGCCAACTGGTGGCCGACGCCGAGCGCGGCAACGGCGAGCAATTGCGCTCATGGGGCGCCGGGCCGCTGGTCACCGCCCTGGCGCTGCTGGTGCATGAGCGCATGGGCCTGTTGACCGTGCTGTTAACGGCGTTCGGCCGCGCCATCGCCGAAGTGGGCGCAGTGATGATCGTGGGCGGCAACATCGACGGCGTGACCCGCGTCATGACCACCGCCATCGCGCTGGAAACCAGCAAGGGCGACTTGCCCCTTGCGCTTGGCCTGGGCCTGGTGCTGCTGGGGGTGGTGGCGGCGCTCAACGGCCTGATCGCGCTGGCGCAGCGCTGGCAGGCTCGCGCCAGCGGCACTGCGGCATGACGCCCGTGGCCACCAGCCTGCACATCAGCCTGCACGATTGCAGCGTGCGCTTCGGTGCCGTGCTGGCGCTCGAACACGTCAACCTGAATGTGCATAGCGGCGAGCGCGTGGCCCTGGTCGGCGCCAACGGCAGCGGCAAGAGCACGCTGTTGCGGCTGTTGCATGGGCAACTCGCGCCCAGCCCGGGCCGGTGCGAGTGGGCCAGCAGCGGGCCGGCCCCGGCGCCGACCCAGGCCATGGTGTTCCAGCGGCCGTTCCTGCTGCGCCTGTCGGTCTGGCGCAATCTGCAGCTCGCCTTGTGGTTGGCCGGCGTGCCGCGCGCGCTGCGCGCCGCACGCGCCAGCCAGGCTTTGCAGCGCGTCGGCCTGGGCGGGCTGGAGGCGCGTGCGGCACGCACCCTGTCTGGTGGCCAGCAGCAGCGCCTGGCGCTGGCGCGGGCCTGGGCGGTGCGGCCGCAGTGGCTGTTCCTGGACGAACCCACCGCCAACCTGGACCCCACGGCCAAGCGCGAGGTGGAAGCCTTGATCGACGAGTTCGCCCGCGAAGGCATGACCGTGGTCATGAGCACGCACAACCTGGGTCAGGCCAAGCGCCTGGCCAGCAGGGTGGTTTACCTTGAGAACGGGCGCGTCGTGGTCGACTTGCCGACGCCGCGGTTCTTCACCGACGCCTTGCCGGATCAGGCCGCCTTGTTCCTGAAAGGCGAGCTGCACGGCTAACGCTCCCCTGCACAGGCGCGTCGCGCCAGGGCAGCGTGCGGCGCGCTGCTTGGCACGGAAAATGCGGGCCACCGCCTAGGGTAAAAGGGAATGGCCGCGCGTGGTGCCATCGGTTGTACTCACGCACATTTCTCAGTTGATGGCCGGAGAGTTGAACCATGAATGAACGCAACATCCTTTCCTTGATCGGCAAGGTCAAGACCGGCGCCCTGACGCGCCGCGCTTTCATCGACCGCATGGCCGCCGTGGGCCTGTCCGCCCCCATGGCCGGCATGATGCTCATGCACCATGGTGTGGCCAATTCGCAAACCATGGTCTACAAGCCAACCAAGCGCGGCGGCGGCGGCGCCCTGAAGCTCATCTACTGGCAGGCTGCGGTGCACCTGAACCCGCACTACGCGGGCGGCACCAAGGATCAAGACGCCAGCCGCGTGTTCTACGAGCCGCTGGCCAGTTGGGACAGCGAGGGCAACCTGGTGCCGGTGCTGGCGGCCGAGGCGCCCACTCGCGCCAACGGCGGCCTGTCGGCCGACGGCAAGAACGTGACGTGGAAGCTCAAGCGCGGCGTGAAGTGGCATGACGGGCGCGACTTCACGGCCGACGACGTGGTGTTCACCGCGCAATACGCCGCCGACCCGGCTGCAGCCATGACCACCGTGAGCGTCTACAAGGACATCAAGGTCATCAAAGTCGATTCGCACACGGTGCGGGTTGAGTTCCCCAAGTCCACACCGTTCTGGGCCGAGCCGCTGGTGGGCAGCGTGGGGCTGATCCTGCCCAAGCATGTGTTCGAGGGCTTCATGGGGGCGAAGTCGCGCGACAACCCGGCCAACCTCAAACCGGTGGGCACGGGCCCATACAAGGTTGCCGACTTCAGGCCGGGCGACACGCTGCGAGCTGACGCCAACGCCAGCTATCACGTTGCCAACCAGCCCTTCTTTGACACGCTTGAAATCAAGGGTGGGGGCGACGCCACCAGTGCCGCGCGCGCCGTGTTGCAAACGGCCGAATACGACGT
>JANOXU010000039.1:0-19797 GCA_031418595.1 Burkholderiales bacterium | reverse complement strand
AAAGATCTACGGAATTGAACTGGATGCAGAAATAGCAAACGCAACGCTAAATCGACTAAAGACTCATCAAAACGTGCATATTCACCACGGAGATGCTGTCAAGAATATTCCGGACGATGGAACGCTCTTTTACCTGTGGAATCCGTTTCAAGAAAACGTAATGACCAAATTTCGAGACGCCCTGATTACCAAGTGTACAAAAGAAGGAACGCTGAGCAGTGTTCGCATCATATACCATAATGCGATCCACGAATCCGTATGGAAAGCACACTCGGCGTGTCGGATAGAAGTGATTTCGCTGCCAGCAACAGTAGAACATCGCGCGATTCGTATTAGTTTTCCAAATACTCAAACTTAGCCGGCATGCCCAGTAAGCGTGCCCCTTTCGATAAACAACAAGTCTCTCTTAGTTCAGCTTAAGATGCTGTCGAAAAAAACGCATTTAGCTATGGCAATGTCACGGGCGGGTGTCTCACGCTTCGTGGCGAAGCTTCGCACGAATATTTTTGCCGAAGTTACGATTCTTGCATATCACAGGGTGCTTGATAATTGGAGCGAAGCGGACTTTCCTTTCGATCCCGAGCTAATCAGCGCATCGACGACTGAATTTCGCTGGCAAATGAAGTATGTTCGTGATCGATACACTCCAATTACGTTCGAGAAGTTGGGCTTATTGTTGGCAAACAAAAATGCTTTACCGTCAAAGCCGCTTATCATTACGTTTGATGATGGTTTTGATGACAACTACACTCATGCCTTTCCTGTACTACGTGAGCTGAGGCTACAGGCGACTTTCTTTATTTCGACCAACTACATTGGTCAGTCACGCACATTCTGGTTTGACTGGCTGTACCATCTCGTGAAGCGGTCACTTCCTGAACGCACAATCCAATTTGGTACTCTCGAATTGCAACAGGCTAAGGATCCCCAAAAAATAGCGAGGGAGATAAGCCGTGCTTTAGCATATGCTAAACGACTGCCCGACACACAATTGCGGCTGGAGCTAGACGCACTCGAAAAGGCATTAGGAATCACGTACCCAAAATCTGGGTTTCCGGAAAGCCTCCCCCTTAATTGGAACCAAGTGCGAGAAATGGCAGCAAATGGTCAAGAATTCGGTTCGCATACCGCAAGTCATCCGGTACTTACTAATCTTACTCCAAGCGCACTAAGAGCGGAATTGATAGATTCGAAAGCGAAACTAGAGGAAGAAATCCAGCGCTCGATTACCACGATGTCGTACCCCGACGGGAACAGCCTCGCTTTCAATGACGCCGTAGTTGATGCAGTAAAAAGCACTGGCTATCAATTCGGTGCATCATATCTTACGGGAACAAACAATTTGAATCGACTTGATCATTTCCGCCTGAAGCGCCTCCACGTTGAACGCGACACCACACGCGAAGACTTTGAGGGAATGCTCGCGTGCCCGGAATTGCTTGCGTAAACAAGATATGAATAAACGATTCAGTGCGCCAGAAGTGACAGTAGCACCGATTGTGGACACATATGTGGAAAAACTCGCCCTCACACTTGATCTCGACGAATACATACGCGTCTCTCGCATCCTGAGTGCTGATCATTTTTTTTGGCGGACACTACTTCCATTTTCTGAAACATCAAGCGGAACCGTACTTGTTATCGAAAGCCGGTTGGGAGCACTTAGCTGGCAGCTAAGCAAAAAATTCAGCAGAGTAGTCTCTTGGCACGCATCGCATGAAGCAGCGGAAAGAACACAACAGTTCTTGCTCACACGCGGCGCTACCAACATTGATGTAGTTATAGCCATTGACATTGCTGATTTGCGGCTCAAGCCTGGATCATTGAGTGCAATAATAGTTTGCTCTCCAGGGGAGGATCCAACGCGCCAATGGAACTGGTTCACACGCGACTCTGAACGTATTTTATTGCGGTCAATCAAGCACCTCTTAACTGACTGCGGCGTTCTAGTACTCAATGACAACAACCTCTGGGCTTACCGCAACGACTTTGATCGTGCAAGATCAACCAGGTTTGCAGGAAATAGTGCTCTTCCGCACCTTAAAGCGCTAGTTGCGAATGCTTTTGCATCACAGAATCTTTTTGTTTCCCGATCCTCAGTCACTGCAACTCAGATGCCCTGCCCTGATTATGTTTCGTCGGCAGGGATTCTAGCTGGCTCCTTGCTACCAAAAAACAGGTATGCAAAATTCAAGAATGCATTAATAAATTTGAGCCCATCACGCCTTTTATGGCCTTCGTATCTGATGTTTGCCTCGACCCAGAAATATATTCCCACAATCGAGAAAATACTTGTCACTCACCAGAGTAAATTGGGACTCGAGTGGGTTTCCAAGGGAGCACCAGCGATCAAGCGAATCGTTCCAGGAAACGGTGGAACGACAATCGTTGCAGTAGGACCTCACGCAACAAATGGAAAACATGATGTTATTGTGAGACTACCGACCACAGTGCATGGCCGATTACGCTGTGAGACCAATTCACACGCATTACGCACACTTTCTAGCATTCAACAGGCCATCCATGTTCCGGCTTTTGTTGCATCTGGAGAACTTGCTGGAGACGCCTATTTCATAGAGGAGAAATGCACTGGAAGTGAAGTGGAGTATGGCACCTCGGGCTTGGACACTATGCTCACGGAGGCAGGTGAAATGATAGGGGCTTTTCACCACTCCTCAACGCGCCATATGCTGATGACAGATGAACTTTTCAACTCGAAAATATCACCGCTTTTTGACGAGACCAAAGGATTTTCCGATGTCGCGCTTCATCTCCAACTAGACCGACTGCACACCACGATACGCGAGAGTTTTGTTGGTAAGCGAGTCTCAATAGGATTCGTTCACGGTGACTTCAAACTGGGCAATCTTCTTTTCGACAAAGACCGAAGACTTACCTCAATAATTGATTGGGACGGATTTAGCGAAGATGGGTTTCAGGTTTTTGATTATCTTACACATCTTCTCTACGCCATCTCCAGCCAAACAAATTCATCACTGGTCGAGGCGTACCTCGAATATGTGCTCCCGTGGAAACTGCCAGCGGTGCATGCACGAACAATGGGACAGAAGATCGAGCTACTCGCAGGAGATGCAGAAAGTTTTCGGCTACTTCGAATGGTGTTCTGGCTTTCACAACTTTCACTCAGATTCGATCGTTTGCTGAAAGTACATCCGGAAGCGCAACAACGATTTTTGGTACCCGTGCTGGATGCCTTCGAACGGCTACTCGCCGTCGAAACGCCTCGCGAGTGCAACACCTTCCTCACGCGTGATGTCGTTCGAGCGGATTTCCTGCGCGGCGTCGTAGGTGGTGCGGCCGATGCCGAACTTCACGTAGGTCGTGTAGTAGTGGAAATCGTCGATGCGATCGTCGATGCTGTTGTACTTGCTGTAGGTGCCCGGCGTGCGCTCGGGCGAGGCCTGAAAGCCGCCATGTTCCACCGAGTAGTAGTAGCAGCTTTGCGGGTGCCACTTCAGGTAGTAGCCCAGGTAGTGAACCTCGATCTTTTGGCGTTCGATCTCTTCGGGGTTGGCCGGTAAATAAGGTTGCAGCTCATAGGGCTCGACACCGAAGTGCTGCTGCAAGTCGGCCACCGAGGTGCCACCCAGATAGATTTTCGATTTGTCGTCGGAGGTGAAGTAAGACCAGTCGCGCTTGGCGCTTTGCGTGTCGGCAATCGGGTTGCCGTACTCAGCTTCGTTCTCGCCGTAGAACACCAGCGGAATCTTGTGCAGCAAGGCCATCTTCGGCGCCAGCGCTTTTTGGCCGAAGATGAAGGGCTGGAACGGGTGGAACAGGTTTTCCACCGCCAGGCGCGTCACCAGCCTGTGCACGCGGCCGTTAGGCGTGCACAGGAAGTTGTCGAAACCGGCATGCAGCCAGGCCTGGAAGTTGCGCCAGCCCCATTCGGTGTAGATGTGCGGCGCCCAGGTCACGGTGAGCGGGTGCATGCCGTACTTCGTGCGCAACATGTGGGCGGCGTAGAAGCTGTCTTTGCCCCCTGAACCCGGCACCACGCAGTCGTAGCTGCCGTCGTGCTTGCGGTGGCGGTCGCACAGCGCGCGCAGTTGCTCTTCACGCGCTTGCCAGTTGATGCTGCCGTGCTTTTGCTCGGCCATGCGGCAGGCGTCGCAAATGCCTTCGGCGTCGAAATTGATGGTGACCTTCTTGCTGTCTTTGGTGTGCGCATACTCCACCGCCGAATTCGGGCGCTGGTTCGAAATGACGCAGCGGCGGCAAAAGCCCACGTTCAGCGGCAGGCCGTAACGGGTGCTGTCGGGCTCGCTCTTGCGGAACGGGGCCAGGTCAATGGGGCGGCGTTGGGGGTACTTATGCATGGGCGTTCTCGGCTACAGCCTTGGTAAAGGCTTCGAAGTCTTCAAGGGTGTCGATGTCGATCGAGCGCGCGGCGGGCATCACATGCGCCACGGTTTGCGGGCCCATGAAGCTGCCTGTTTGGCGCAGCCAGTCAGCACGGGCCACGTAGACAGCGCCGTTGAGCGTGTACACGGCCGGCAAGTCCTGGCGGCGTGTGGCACCGGCGGGCGCTTCAAGCAGGGCCTGAAGTTCGTGCCCGGCGCCCAGGCGATACATCCAGTACGGGCTTTGCTCGGCCAGGCACACGCTCACACAGGCCGGTGCGCCGCTTTGTGCCAGCAGCGCGCAGGCCGCGTCAATGTCAGCGGCGGTGCGCAGCGGCGAGGTGGCCTGCAGCAGCACGACGTACTCAAAACCAGGCAGCTCATCCAGCGCATGCAACACCACGCTGATGCTGGTGGCTTCATCGCTGGCCAAATGCGCCGGGCGGCGAAAGGGCGCCTCGCAGCCGCAGGTGCGCGCGGCTTGCATGATGGCGTCGTCATCACTTGAAAGCACGGTGCGGTCGATGTATTGCGAAGCCTGCGCCGCAGCAATGCTCCAGGCAATGAGCGGGCGCCCGGCCACGGGCCGGATGTTCTTGCCCGGCAGCCCCTTGCTGCCGCCGCGCGCGGCAATCACGGCCAGCACCTTGCCGCCGTTGATCACCGAAACACCTCTGCAAAGTCGAGCTTGGCGCGTTCGTAATCAGACAGGCGCCCGATGTCGAGCCAGTAGCCGTCGGTGTGGTGGCAACGAGAGCGCAGGCCGCGCGCCACCAACGTTTCAAACAAGGCAGGCATGTCCAGGTATTGCTCGCGCGGCACACAGGCCAGTGCCGCAGGCGACAGCACGTACATGCCGGCACTGACGATGAAGCGCTGCACCGGCTTCTCTTCAATGCTTTCAATCGCGCCGTCGCGTTCACGCACCACGCCGAAGGGCACCTGCATTTCGTAGTCGCGCACGGCCATGGTGGCGTCGGCGCCGGATTCTTCATGGCGCTCGACCATGCGCCCGAAGTCTTCTTTGGTCAGCAAGTCGGCGTTCGTCACCACCACGGGCTGCGTCGGCGCTTCGGGCAGCAGGCTGAGGGCGCCAGCGGTGCCCAGGCGCTGCTTTTCGCGCAGGTATTCGATCTGTACGCCGAGCTTGGCGCCATCGCCGAAGTGCTCTTCGATGAGTTCGGCCTTGTAGTTGACGGCAAAGTAAAAGCGCCGGAAGCCTTGCTCGGCCAGGGCGCGCACGATGGTTTCAAGCAAGGGCCGCGAGCCCACGCGCAGCATCGGCTTGGGCGTGTCGCGCGTCAGCTCTTGCAAGCGCCGGCCCAGGCCACCGGCCATGATGACCACGCTGTGCGGCCGCTCGGGCGCGGCCAGGTAGTCGTCCACCGTTTCCAGGCCCACCACCACGCCGGCAGCATCAAGCACGGGTATTTGGTGCAGGCCCAATTGACGCATCGTGGCCAGGATGGAAGGGCGGTCTTGCCCCGGGCGCGCGCAGGTAGGCGTGCGGTGCATGGCGGCGCTGGCCAGGTCATTCAGGGCCAGGCCTTTGAGCAGGCCGCGGCGCGCATCGCCATCGCTCAAGGTGCCCAGCAAGCGGCGCTGTGCGTCGACCACCAGGGCGATCTGGCAGCCGCCTTGGTCGATGGTGGCCAGGGCGTCGCGCAGGCTGGTTTCGGGCCCGATCAGGGTTTGTTCCCAGCGCTTCATGCCCGGCCTTCCAGGGCGCATGCGGGCACGCCAACCAGGGTGCAGGCCGTGCTGGTGGACTTGACCACCACCGCGCCCGCGCCGACCACCGTGCCTGGCGCCAGGCGCAGGCCCTGGCGCACAACGGCGCCGGCGCCAACGTGGCACTGCTCGCCGACGACCACGCCGCCGCAGAGCACAGCGCGCGGGGCGATGTGGCTGTAGGCGCCAACCTGGCAATCGTGCTCGACGATGGCGCCCGTGTTGATGATGCAAGCCTCGCCGACCTGCGCGCCGGCTTGCACCACGCTGGCGGCCAGCAGTTGCACGCCGGCGGCGAGTGCGGCGAACGGCGACACCACCGCTGCCGGGTGCTGCACGCCGGCGAAGTGCCAACCCTGACTTTGCAGGCGCTGCTGCACGGTGCGGCGCAGTGCATCGTTGCCGGCGTGGTTGACTCCACCGATGCCGCCGATGCCATTCACCAGCATCACTTCGTGCTGCGCATACGCGCCCAGCGCGGCGTCGCTGCCCAGCACGGGCAGGCCGCAAATGTGTTGGCCATAGCGGCAGGGGTCGGCGTCAGTCAGGCCCAGCACCGGGTGCCCGCCGGCCAGCAAGGCATCCACCAGCACGCGGGCGTGGCCACCGGCGCCAATGACGATGCGGGGCAGGGCGGCCGTCATAACTCGATCTGCTCGTCAAGGCCATAGTCGCGGCGCGCCACGCGGCCCAGCAGTTGCCAGGTGTCCATAGGCGAGAGGCCATTGCCGGGGCGCTTGCAGGCCAGCATTTGCGGCGTGAACACCTCGCCGCAAGCAATGCTGCGCGCGGCCACCACGCTGCGCCGCGCCACCGCCCGGTTGCCCACTTCGGCCGCGGCGGGCAGCTTGCGCGGCGAGCCCAGGGCTTGTTCGATCTGGCGGATGCCGGCCACCAGCGCCACCAGCTCGGTGGGTTCGAGTGAAGCCGCATGGTCGGGCCCGGGCAGGCTGCGGCTGAGGGTGAAGTGCTTTTCGATCGCCACCGCGCCGCGCGCCACCGCCGCCAGCGCCACGGCCAGGCCCAGCGTGTGGTCTGAGTAACCCACGGGCAGGCCGAAGGCCGCGGCCAGGGTGTCCATGGCGCGCAGGTTGACGGCCTCGGGCGGCGCCGGGTATTGCGTCACGCAGTGCAGCAAGGTGACGTGCTGGTGCAGGGCTTGTTGGCCGGCGGCGCTGGCGAACGCGGCGTCGAAATCGGTGCGGCCAGTGGGCTCGGTGTCATGCAGCAGGCCGAAGGCGATCACGCCCAAGGCCTGCTCCACTTCGGCCAGCGTGGCCATGCCGGTGGAAACGACAAGCGGCTGGCGCAGCCGCGCGGCCTGCAGCAGCAGCGGCGCGCAGGTGATGTCGCCCGAAGGCAGCTTGATGGCCGGCATGTCGAGCTGCGCCAACATGCGCAGGCTGTCGGCGTCGAACGCGGTGGACATGAAGCGGATGCCGCGCGCGCGGCAGTGCTGCACCAGGGCGTCGTGGTCAGCGGCCGACAGCTCCAGCGCCTTCAGCATGCCCAGTTGGTTGCCGCCTTCGCCCATGTTGGCGGCCTGGTAGGCGGCCTTGCCGGCATAGGCGGTGACGAGTTGCTCAGCCTTGAAGCTTTGAAACTTCACCGCGTCGGCGCCGGCATCGGCGGCCACATCAACCAGTTGCCTGGCCCGCTCAAGTGAACCGTTATGGTTGACGCCGGCTTCGGCGATGATGAAGGTGTGCTCAACCACCGCTGGCCCCTTGCAGGTGGAACGCCTTGCTCAGCAGCGTGGCCGGCGGCGGCAGGCTGCGCAAGATGTTGACGATGCGCGCCGCGCTGTGGCCGTCGCCATACGGGTTGACCACGTTCGAGCAATCCAGCGCCAGCGCGCTGGTGATGGCTGCGGCAATGGCGTCGCGCTGCGCCGCGCAATGCAGCACCGAGGCGGCGGCCAGGCGCCCTTGCTGGCGCGTGCCGATGTTCACCGTGGGCCGGCCCAGGCTGGGGGCTTCGTACAGGCCGCTGGAGGAGTTGCCCACCACGGCATCGCACTGCGCCATCAGGCTCAGGTAGCGCTGGCTGCCCAACGACGCATGCACCCGCGCGCTGGCGCCGCGGCGCTGCGCGAATGCATCGAGCGCCGCGCCGATGCCGCGCCCGCCGGGGTCGGCGTTGGGGCGGCTGAGCCACAGCACGGTGTCTGCGCTCAAGCCTTCCAGCGCGGCCAGCAATTCATTGAACTCGGCCAGCCCGCCATCGCCCGCGAGCGTGACGGGGTGAAACGTGACGAGCAGGTTGCGCGCGCCCAGTGGCAGGCCCAGGGCGGCTTCGAGCGCCTCGCGTTCAAGCAGCGGGTGGCGGCGCAAATGATCCAGCCCCGGGCTGCCCACCATGTGCACGCGGCGCGGGTCTTCGCCCATCTGGCGCACGCGCTGCGCCGCCAACTCGTTGGTCACGAAGTGAAGCTGCGCCAGCTTGGTGATGGCATGGCGGATGGATTCGTCGAACGCGCCTTCGGTGGTGTCGCCCCCGGCAATGTGCGCCAGCGGCACAGCATGGAACAGGCAGGCCTGCGCCGCGGCCAGGATCTCGAAACGGTCGCCCAGCACCAGCACCAGCTCGGGCTGAAGCGCCTGCAACGCTTCAGACATGCCGATCACGCCCAGCGCCACCGAGCGGCAGGTGGCGCCCGGCGTGTCACTGGCCAGCAGCATTTCCACGCGGCGGTCGGCCTTGAAGCCGTCGCGTTCAATCTCGTCAACCGTGTGGCCATGCTCACGCGACAAGTGCATGCCGGTGACCACGAGTTGCAGCTCAAACGCCGGGTCGGCGGCCAGGTCGTGCAACAGCCAGACCAGCAGGCCATAGTCGGCGCGGCTGCCGGTGACGACACAGACTTTGCGCGCCATCAAGCCCCCAGCTTCGCGCTGCTGGGCAGGTTGATCACGCGCGCTTCAAGTTGGATGGCGGTGGGCAACGCGCTGCGCGGGCAGGCCTGGTACATGGCCAGGCGATGCATCAGCGTCCACAACGGACGGGCCATGACGCCGGCATCGTTCAGTGCGGCCAGCAGCTCGTCGCGGCGGGCTTCGTTCGCCTCGTCCAGCACGATGGCGTTGAGCCAGTAGTTGCTGGCCGTGCCGGCGGGTTCACGCAAGAAGCGCAAGCCGGGCACGCCGGCAAAGGCGGCTTCATAGCGCATGGCGAGTTGGCGCTTGCGCTGCACCATGCCGGGCAGGCGCTCAAGCTGCGCGCAGCCCAGCGCCGCGTTCAGGTTGGGCAGGCGGTAGTTGTAGCCCACCTCGTCATGCACAAAGTTCCAGCGGTGCGGCGTGCGCGCGGTGGTGGTCAAGTGCTTGGCGCGCTTGGCCAGGGTCTCGTCATTCGTGAGCACGGCGCCGCCGCCGCCGGTGGTGACGACCTTGTTGCCGTTGAAGCTCAGCGCCGACAGCAGGCCCACGTTACCGGTGTGGCGGCCATGGAAGGTGGAGCCCAGCGATTCGGCCGCGTCTTCGATCAACACCAGGTGCCAGCGCCGGGCCAGTTCAGCCAGGGCATCAAGCTCGCACGGGTGGCCGAAGACATGCATCACCACCAGGGCGCGAATGCGCGCACCGGTTGCGCGGTTAAAGCAAGCATTGCCACGCAAGGTGGCGGCAACGCGCAGATGCGCTTCAAGCTTGCTGGCACACACGCCCAGCGAGGTGGGCTCGGAATCAACGAAGTGCGGCACGGCGCCGCAGTACGACGCCGCATTGGCCGTGGCGATGAAGGTCAGTGCCGGCATCAGCACTTCGTCGCCCGGCTGCACGCCGGCCAGCAGCAGGCACATGTGCAATGCCGCCGTGCCATTGGCCGTGGCCACGGCATGCGCCGCGCCGGTGGTGGCGGCCAGGTCGCGTTCAAAGCGGTCGACGAATGCACCGACCGAAGACACCCAGCCGGTGTCGATGCATTCCTTGACGTAGGCCCATTCGTTGCCGGCGAACTCGGGTTCGTGCAGGGCGATCGTGCCTTGCGCCGTGCCCAGCACCTGCCGCACGGCATTCAGCGTGCCTGCGACGAGGCCCGTGACAGGGGGCGTTTCAATCAGGGCAGACATGAGTGTTTTCAAACGTTGTAGCGGCCGGCCTTGTAGCCGCGCAGGTTGCCCGGCTCGGCAAACCAGTCAATGGTTTCAAGCAGGCCGCGGCGCAGGCCGTCCAGGCCGGCGTATTCGGGTGCCCAGCCCAGCAGCTCGCGGGCCAGGGTGTTGTCGGCCCACAGGCGCTCAACTTCGCTGGCGGCAGGGCGCAGCCGGGCGTCGTCACTGACGAATTCGACCTTGCGCTTCATGAGCGTGGCGATCAGCCGGGCGGTGTCGCCCACGCTGACTTCGAAGTTGCTGCCGATGTTGACCACCCGCCCCACGGCCGCATCACTCTGCGCCAGCGCCACGAAGCCGCGCACGGTGTCGCGCACGAAGTTGAAGTCGCGCGTGGGGTTCATGGCGCCCAGCTTGACCTGGCGCGCCCCGGTGGCGACTTGGGTGATGATGGTGGGAATGACGGCGCGCGCCGACTGCCGCGGGCCATAGGTGTTGAACGGCCGGATCACAGACACCGGCGTGCCGAACGAGAGGTGGTAGCTCAGCGCGATCTGGTCGGCGCCGATCTTGCTGGCCGAATAGGGTGACTGGCCCTGCAACGGGTGCGCCTCGGTGATGGGCACGAAGCGTGCGGTGCCGTAGACCTCGCTGGTGGAGGTGTGCACCACGCGCTGCACGCCCAGGTCGCGCGCTGCCTGCACCACGTTGAGCGTGCCGCTGATGTTGGTGTCGACGTAGGTCTGCGGCGAGTGGTACGAGTACGGAATGCCGATCAGCGCGGCCAGGTGCAGCACCACGTCGCAGCCGGTCATGGCGGTGCGCACGCCGTGCGGGTCGCGGATGTCGCCGGCAAAGACATCCAGCTCGGCCCGAATGCGGTCGCTGCTCTGGTCGAGCCAGCCCCAGGAATTGAAGCTGTTGTAGTAGACAAAGGCGCGCACCGTTGCACCCAGTTCGACCAGGTGTTCAACCAGGTGCGAACCGATGAAGCCGTCGGCCCCGGTGACCAGGATCTTCTTGCCTGACAGGTTCATGGTTGCTTGTTGCGTCACGGTGTCAGCGCCGCCGCCATGCAGCGCGCAGCTCGGCCAGGCTGTTGGCGTTTTCGGGTCGCGCCTTGGCCGCACGCCAGAAGTGGCGGCAGGTCACGAACACGGCCAGCATCAGCGCCGCCGCTGCGGCCACCGCGCCGGCAATGATCAGCCGCTGCGGCCGGCTCTTGCGCTCAGCCGGCAAGGCCACGTCCACCACCTGGATCAACGCACCTTCGCGGCTTTCGTCAACGCGCGCCAGCTCGTACTGCCGCGCGAAGAGTTCAAACAGCGTTTCCTGGTACTTGAACTCGCGGTACTTGCTCACGTAGTCGGGCCCGGCCTGGGTGTCGGTGGAGTCCTCGGCCTTGGCCAACTGGGCGCGCAGCGCGGCCAGCAGCGTTAACGCCTGTTGCACTTCCGGCGTGCCATCGGCCAGGCCACGGCGCAGGGTTTGCAGGCGCACTTCGGCGTTGGTGGCCTCGGCCTTGAGCCGGGCATAGCCCTCGGCGGCGGCCTTGGGCTCGGCCTTTAGCGCGCCGGGGTTGAAGCCGCTGGCCTGCAAGGTCTGCTGGGCGCGGGTGAGATCGTCGCGCGTCTTGGCGAGTTGGCCTTCGAAGAACACGCGGCGTTGCTGGGCTTCCGTCAGGGCCAGTTTGGCGGTCAGGCCGCGCAGCTCATCGACATGGCGGTTGGCGATGGCGGCGGCGCGTTGCGGGTCGGTGTCGTCAACCTCCACCGTGATCAGGCCATCTTTCTTGCCCAACGACACGCGCGCGTTCGCGGCCAGCCTGCGGCGCGCCTGAAAGCGGTATTCGGTGTCGTAGACCTGCATCAGCTTGAACTCGTCGATCAGGCGGTCGGCCACGGTCACACTTTGCAGCAGCGCCACGTATTGGTCAGCCGGGCTCTTCAGCCCCGCGGCCGACCCGACCAGCCCAGACAGCGCACCCAGTGACGCCACCGCCGAAGCGGCCGCACTTTGCTGCTGCTGCGGCGGCAGAAAGCTAACCTTTGAGGTAAACATCGGCTTGACCAAGAAGGTGGCGCCCAGCGCCAACAAGCCGGCCAGCAACGGCAGCCACAGCAGCAACCAACGATGCTGTACCAGCGGAATGGCCAGGTCGAGCAGGCTGATGCCTTCATCGCCATCAGCGTCGGTGGCCAGCGCTTGGCTCAGTTCCTGCGGCACCATGGGCAGTCAGTTCCCGATCGTCTTCAACGCCGCAATGCCGAGCGCGAATTGCGACAGGATCTGCGTCCAGTCTTTGGCGTTTTGCACAAAGCTGCTCTTGTTCATTTCCTCGGGCACGAAGATCGTGTCGCCGGGTTGTGACGTTGTTTTGGCCAGTTCGTCGCCGCGGGTGAACCAGCCGCGCTTGTTTTGCGGGCTGCTGACCACGCTGCCGTCAGCGCGGATGACGAAGACGCTGGTTTCATCGGCGCCGCGCGTGGGGCCGCCGGCCAGGTTGAGGTAATCCTCGATCGTGCGGCCGTTGGTGTGCAAGAAGCTGCCGGCGTTGAACACGCTGCCGAACACGCCCACGGTGGTGGGGCGCGGCGGGATGTACAGGTGGTCACCGTCTTCAAGTGCCAACTCGGGCAGGCCGGGCTCGTTGGGGTTGATGCGCAGCACCACGCGGCCGTTGGGGCGGATGGTGCGCAAGCGTTCCACCAGGCGGTTGGTGGCCGTGGCGCGCGCGGTTTGCGCCGCCGCTTCGTCGGCATTGCTGGTGCGTTGCGACGTGCCGGCGCGGGCGAATTCGGTTTCCAGGTCGCGCAGCGCGCGGTCGTAGTTGGTTTGCTGGGTGACGCGCACGCTTTCGCGGCTGAACTCGACGCCAAAAAGGTAGGCCGCGGGGGTCAGGCCGCCCGCGACCTTGAGCGCGTCAGCGATGGAGCTGTTCGGCGGCAACACGTATTCACCCGGCTTGGCCACCTCACCATCAACCCGCACGCGCTTGTTCTGGCGCTGTGCCGGCAGCGCCACGCCCACGGCATTGAAGGCGCGCAGCACGTCGCCGTTGCGCAACTCGGCGCGGGCGCTGGCGGGCAGGGTCAGTTCGGTGATGCGCACGGTGGCGCGGTCATCAAGCCGTTCAAGTGAGACGCGCGATATGTCGGCCACGGGGGCGAAGCCGCCGGCCATGCGCAGCAAGTCAGCCACCGTTTCGCCCGCGCGCAGCTCGAACACGGCGGCGCGGTTGACGCTGCCGATGATGGCCACCTGCGCGCCCACCGGGCCCACGTGCACCACGTCATCAGCCTGCAACAGCCGGTCGGCGCTGCGGTCGCCCTTGAGCAGCAGCTCGTACAGGTCGAGCGTGGCCACCACTTCGCGGCCACGGCGCAGTTGAATGTCGCGCAGGCTGCCGGCCAGCGTGGGGCCACCGGCGCGCGCCAGCGCCGCCACCAACGTGGACAAGCTGCTCACGGCCACCGGCCCAGGCTTGGCCACGAAGCCGGTGACGTACACCCGCAGCCCGCGCAGTTGGCCGACAGTGGCACTGAGCTGGAAGTTTTTGAAGACCTGCGCCACGCGGCGCTGCACGGCTTCAGTCAGTTCGGACAGCTTCAGGCCCGAGACGGTGACCGGCCCCACGCGCGGAATGCTGATGCGCCCAGAGCGATCGACCACCAATCGCAGGTCGGCATCGACGCTGCCCCAAAGGGTGACCAGCACTTCATCGCCCGGCTGCAGCACGTAGTCTTGCGGCACCATGGGGTTGAAGTCGACGTTGTCGATGTCGCTCAGTGTGGTGCTCAAGGTGGCGTTCAGCGCATCAACACCGAAGCGGCGAATGCTCAGCAGGTCGCTACTGCCGGCCAGGCGGTTGACGTACTGCTCGAACTCGGAAACCTTCGGCTTGATGTCATCGCGCGCGCCATCGGCACCCGCCTCGCGCCCTGTGCCATCGCGGTTGGGCGCCTGGCTTGCACGCGGCGCAAGTTGGCCTGGCACTGACGCCGGCTGGCGCAGGCGGATGGGGCCGCCCGGCGTGGCCTGCTCAGCGCCACTGGAGCCTGCGGTTTGGCCCTGGCCTTGTCCCTGCGCCTGGCCTTGTGATCGTGCCGATGGGCTGGCACCCAGGGCCAGCAACAGCAGTGCGGCCCAGACCAGGCTTTTCTTCATGCGAATCATGCAGCGGCGCCGAAGGCGCGGTCTCAAGGTGCAGGTTAGGGGCCGGGCGGCGCGTGGTGCGCACAGACATGCCGGCCAGCGAACTTCGGCGCGCATTCTAGTGCGCACAGGTGTGGCCGCAGCCGCACCTGGGCAGGCTGCGGCCACGCCGCCGCACGCTGCGTCTGACCGGTCTGCGTGCGCTGATTGAGTGCAGGGCGCTCATAGAATCGGCCGATGCTTTCGTTGCTGCTGGCCTTTGCCGTCTCGCTTGCCGTGACCGTGCTGGTGGTGCATTTGGCGCGCGACGCCGGGCATGCGTCCAACGACCGCGATTTTTCCGGCCCGCAGAAGTTCCACGCCACCGTGGTGCCGCGGGTGGGCGGCCTGGGCATCGTGGCTGGGCTGCTCGCGGCCACCTTGTTGATGTGGTGGCAGCGCCCGCCTTTGGGCGCCGAGGCGGCCAGCTTGCTGCTGTGCGGTGCCCCGGCTTTTCTGGCCGGGTTGGCGGAAGACTTCACCAAGAACCAAAGCCCGCGCCGCCGCCTGTTCTTCACGGCGCTGTCGGCGCTGCTGGCGTGGGTGGTGCTCGACGCCAGCATCGCACGCACCGATATCCCGGGCGTGGACACGCTGGTCGCGCAACCCTGGGGGGCGGCGTTGTTGACCATCTTCGTGGTGGCCGGCGTGGCCAACTCCATCAACATCATCGACGGCTTCAACGGCCTGGCGTCGATGTGCAGCGTGTTGATCCTGGTCAGCCTGGCCTATGTCGCGTTCCAGGTCGATGACCGGTTGGTGGCCTATCTGGCGCTGGCGGGCGTGGGCGCGGTGCTGGGGTTTTTCATCTGGAACTTCCCCTCCGGGCTGATCTTTCTGGGCGATGGCGGCGCCTACTTCCTGGGCTTTTTCATCGCCGAGTTGGCGATTTTGCTGGTGCACCGCAACGCCCAGGTCTCGCCGATGTTCCCGTTGCTGGTGTGCATCTACCCGGTGTTCGAAACCGTGTTCTCCATCTACCGCCGCCGCATCCTGCAGGAGGTGTCGCCAAGCACGCCCGATGGCATCCACCTGCATTCGCTGGTGTATCGCCGTGTCATGCGCTGGGCGGTGGGCAGCGACAGCGCGCAGGCGTTGACGCAGCGCAATTCCATGACCTCGCCCTACCTGTGGCTGCTGTGCATGTTCGCGGTGGTGCCGGCTGTGCTGTTCTGGAACAACACCCTGGTGCTGGGCGGCTTCATCGTATTGTTTGGGCTGGTCTACGTTTTCTTGTACTGGCGGATCGTGCGTTTCAAGGCGCCGCGCTGGCTGATTTTTCGCCGGTAGCAGCGGCAGGGGATAATCCTGCCATATGAATGAACCCGAAGTGGCCGGCATGCCCGGCACCGAACAGCCCGCACACGAGACGCTGTTCAACACCCTGGCGCTCGACGCCAAGTTGCTGCGCGCTGTGACAGACAGCGGTTATACCGAGATGACTCCGATCCAGGCCAAGGCCATTCCGATCGTGCTGGCCGGGCGCGACGTGATGGGCGCAGCGCAAACCGGCACCGGCAAGACGGCCGCTTTCACGCTGCCCTTGCTGCAGCGCATGCTCCAGCATGAAAACGCGTCGATGTCGCCAGCCCGCCACCCGGTGCGCGCCTTGGTGCTGACGCCCACGCGCGAGCTGGCCGACCAGGTGGCCAACAACGTCAAGACCTACGCCAAGCACACGCTGCTGCGTTCCACCGTGGTTTTCGGCGGCATCGACATGAAGCCGCAGACCCTGGTGCTCAAGGGCGGCATTGAAGTGCTGATCGCCACGCCGGGGCGGCTGCTCGACCACATCGAAGCCAAGAACTGCGTGCTCAACCAGGTGGAATATGTGGTGCTCGATGAAGCCGACCGCATGCTCGACATCGGCTTCCTGCCCGACCTGCAGCGCATCCTGTCCTACCTGCCCAAACAGCGCCAGACGCTGTTGTTTTCAGCCACCTTCTCGCCCGAAATCCGCCGCCTGTCGCAGAGCTATCTGCAAGACCCGGTCACGGTGGAAGTGGCGCGGCCCAACGCCACGGCGTCCAAGGTGGAGCAACACTTCCTGGGCGTGGCCGACGAAGACAAGCGCACCGTGGTGCGCCAGATGATCAAGCGCCACTCACTTTCGCAGGCTCTGGTGTTCGTGAACTCCAAGCTCGGCGCGGCGCGGCTGGCGCGCAGCTTCGAGCGCGATGGCCTGCGCACGGCCGCGCTGCATGGTGACAAATCGCAAGACGAACGTTTGAAATCACTGGCGGCCTTCAAGGCCGGCGAGGTTGACTTGCTGGTGGCCACCGACGTGGCTGCGCGTGGCCTGGACATTGCTGACTTGCCCGCGGTGTTCAACTTCGACGTGCCGTTCAATGCCGAAGACTATGTGCACCGCATCGGCCGCACCGGCCGCGCCGGCGCCTCGGGCCTGGCCGTCACCCTGGTGGCGCGCGACCACATGCGCCTGGTGGCCGACATCGAAAAGCTGCTGAAGAGAAAGATCGAAATCGAGCCCTACGAGTTTGACGACGAGCGCCCGCGCCGGCCCCCGCGCCGGCGCGAAGAAGAAGAGGACGCCCCCACGCTGCCCCGTGCCGAGGTGGAGGCAGCGCGCCCCGTGCGCCGTGCGCCGGTGCGTGCCAACGCCGACCCGTTCTTCGACCGGCCCTACGAAGAGGCGCCGAGCATGGAGCCCGCGGCGTGGGAAAAGGCCCAGGCCGACTCACTGCCGGCCAAGGGGCTGTCGCGCAACATCCGGCCCAAACGCAAGGTGGCCGCACTCTTGGGCGGCGGCGCCTGAACGCGCGCGTGCGCAACGTTGTGGCCAGCCAGCGCGTTTGGCGCTTGGTCTTTGTGCTGGCCTTGGCCGTGTGCGTTTACTTGGCGCTGCGCCCCGCGGGTGACAAGCCGGCCATGTTCCCCCACATCGACAAGCTGGAACACGCGCTGGCCTTTGCCACCTTGGCCGTGCTGGGCTGGTGGGCCGGCTGGGCGATGCCCGTGCGGCTGTTTGTTGGGCTGGCGCTGTTTGGCATCGGCATTGAATTCGCCCAGTCATTCACCGCCACCCGAATGGCCGACGTGTGGGATGCGCTGGCCGACATGGCCGGGGCGGCGCTGGCGTTGTGGGTGCTGGCGCGCAGGCAGCAAGTGGGCCCGTCGCCGCCTGCACACAGTCGCTCATAGCCGCTCATCGTTAGCTGCACGCCAATAGACGCACGCGAATAGACGCACGCGAATGGGCGCACGCCCACGGCCGCGCGACCTTAGCCGGCGAGCCACAAGAAGACGGTGGGCATGTGTTTGTCCAGTTCGCAGCCACCACGCTGCCAGGCGGCCACGCTTTGCGTGCGTGTGCAGCCGCCCGGCCAAGTCAGCCCGCTGGCTACACAAAGCTGTGTCGTGGGTGCCAGCGCGGCCAGCAAGGCGTGCAGCAAGGCGGTGTTGCGATAGGGCGTTTCAATGGCGATCTGGGTTTGCCGCGCCTGGCGCGACAAGCCGTCCAACGCCTTGATGCGCGCTGCCCGATCGGCCGCGTCCACCGGCAAATAGCCGTGAAAGCTGAAGCTCTGGCCGTTCAGACCGCTGGCCGCCAGGGCCAGGGTGATGGCGCTGGGCCCGGGCATGACGCGCACCACGATGCCGCTGCAGTGCGCGGCCTGCACCAGCAGCGCGCCGGGGTCGGCCACGGCCGGTAAGCCGGCTTCTGAGAGCAACCCCATGTTGTGCCCGGCCAAGGCGGGTTTGAGCCAATCGGCGGCGTCCAGCGTCAAGGCTTGCGCGGTAGTCTTTGGCCCTTTGGGCGGGCGCGGCAGCTCCCGGATGTCCAGCGTTTGCAGCGCCGCGGCCAACGGCAGGTGCGCGGCCACGCGCTTGAGGAACAGCCGCGCGCTGCGCGCGTCCTCCACCACCCAGTGCTGCAACGCGGCCGCTTGCTTGAGCACGCCCAGGGGCAGGGCGTCAAGCAGGTCACCCTGATCAGTGCCGAAGTCCAGCGCGTTGGGCACCAGCCAAAGGGTGCCGGTGGTGGTGGCCGCCGTCATGCCGAAAGAGGATCCAGCCCGGCTTGGCGCAGCAGCGTGCAGGTGCGGATCAGGGGCAGGCCGATCAGGGCGGTGGGGTCGTCGGAGTCGATGGCGGCCATCAGCGCAATGCCCAAGGCTTCGACCTTGGCGCTGCCGGCACAGTCGTAGGGCTGCTCGGCGCGCAGGTAGTTCTCAATCTCGGCTTGCGTCAAATCTCGAAATCGCACCACCACCGTGGCGGCATCAGTGCGTGCAAAACCGGCGCCCTGGTGCACCACCGCCACCGCGGTGTGGAAGCGCACCTCGCGCCCGCTCATGCGCTGCAGCTGCGCCACGGCGCGTGCATGATCGTGCGGCTTGCCGATAGCTTGGCCGTCCAGTTCGGCCACCTGATCGGAGCCGATCACCACGGCGTGCGGCCGCGCGCTGGCCACCGCTCGGGCCTTGGCCAGGGCCAGGCGCAGGGCCAGTTCTGCCGGCGATTCACCCTGCTGCGGACTTTCGTCTACAGCGGGGGCCAGCACCTCGAAGGGCAGGCGCAGGCGTTGCAGCAGCTCGCGCCGGTAGGGCGAGGTCGAAGCCAGGATCAGCGGTGGGCGCATGCGCGGAATTGTCCCTGACTACCCCTGACTACACTTGCGCGATGAACCAGCCCCACCACCAACCACGCCACCTGGACGTTGCCGCCCTGGCCACTGAAGGCGGCACGGTGAGCGGTGAATGGCGTTTGGCCGGCCTGAAACGCTTGTTGGCGGTGGCCGAAGCCCTGCCGCTGGCGCAGTGGCCGGCGCCGCAACTCGTGCCTTGGCAGGCCAGCGGCACGCTGCGCCCGCTGCCCGGCACCGGCGCAAAGGTGCGCCTGAGCTTGCGCGCGCAGTGCACGGCAGCACTGACCTGCCAGCGTTGCCTGGGGCCGCTGCTGCTGCCTTTGCAGGTGCAGCGCGAGTTCTACTTCGTGCCCGGCGAAGATGTGGCGGCAAAGCTGGACGACGAGATCGAACAAGACGTGCTCGAACTGACGGCTGCACTGGACTTGCACGAGCTGATTGAAGACGAATTGATCCTCGCCCTGCCGCTGGTGCCCAGACATGGCGACTGCACCTTGGCGCTGTCGGCGCAGGACGACGACGCCGCCAGCGACGACCACCCCTTTGGCGTGCTGGCCCGGCTGCTGCCGCCGGCCGGCACAGCCTGAATCGCCGGCCACACTTGGTCACGGTGTTAGAATCATCGGCTTTGCCGGTTGGGCGAAGGGTTGTCGAGCAGATCCACAGCCCGGTGAATGCTGATGTGCCCACCGCACCCCTTGCAGGAGTTTTGACATGGCCGTTCAACAGAACAAGAAGTCGCCGTCCAAGCGCGGCATGCACCGCTCGCACAATGCGCTGGACACGCCGGGCACGGGCCTGGAGCCCACCACTGGCGAGGTGCATTTGCGCCACCACATCAGCCCGAC
>JANOXU010000038.1:0-7417 GCA_031418595.1 Burkholderiales bacterium | reverse complement strand
ACCAGCCGAACCGCCTCCAGCTTGAACTCCAGCGTGTACCGCGCGCGGTGCTGGTCTTGACTCTTCTTGCTCATCTCTCGTGCTCCTTGAATGCATTTTCAGCTTCAGCTATGGAGTACGTTTTTCGGGGGCAAGGTCACTGGCCTGGTCGTGTTGCGTGAGGGACGGCAGCCCGACTGGAGCCTGTCGGGCTTTGGGTCGGGCTCGCGCCTCACACCAATCGGCAATCTCGACGCCCTTGACCGCAACGGATCCCTCATGAACCCCAGCGAGCTTGATTTCTCGGGCAAGACCGTCCTCGTGGTGGGCGGCTCCAGCGGCATCGGCAACGCCATCGCCCAGGCCTTTCGGGCCAAGGGCGCGGTGGTGCATGTCTGGGGCCCGCGGCCCACCGCGGCCGACTATGCAGACAACGCGGACTCCGATCTCGCCGGCCTTCCCAGCAAGGCTTGGGAGGCTTTGATCCTCGAAGCACAACGCCGCGCCGACCGCGCTGGCCACTACCGTTACGGCCTGCCGCAAGCCTACGGCGGGCGCCCCGGCAGCACCCTGGAATTGGCGGTGATCCGCGAGCACCTCAACGCCAAGGGCCTGGGCCTGCACAACGAAGCAGCGGCAGAGCGTTCAGTGGTGGCCAATGCGCGCCCACTGCCGGCGCAGTTGATCATCGAACACGGCACGCAGGCGCTGAAGGATGAACTGCTCGAGCCGCTGCTCAGCGGCGAGACCTTGTTGGCCATTGCCATCACCGAACCCGGGCATGGGTCGGACGCCACGCACATGGAAACCACCGCTGTCCGCGAGGGAAGCCATGGCGGCGATTGGGTCATCAACGGCCAGAAAACCTGGAACTCGAGCGTCAACGCCGCCAGCCACGACATCGTGTTTGTGCGCAGCCACGGCCAGGCGGGCGACGCCTAGGGCATCACGGCCTTCATCGTGCCGCCGAACCCCACGCCCGCCGCGGGCATGACGATCGACCGCTACCTGTGGACCTTCAACATGCCCACCGTTCGCGCCCAGGTGAGCCTGGTGAACGTGCGCGTGCCGGCCAGCGCCATGCTTGGCGAAGAAGGTGAAGGCCCGGCCATCGCGCAGCGCTTCTTCAATGAAAACCGAGTGCGCCAGGCCGCCGCCAGTGTGGGCGCGGCGCAGCATATGCCGGCGCGCCACCGGGGGCTTCCAGCGCGGCGTCCAGCGTGGCGCACAGCGCACGGTGGCAGGCGGCGACATCCAAGGTGCGTGCCGTGGCGGGCAGCGCCAGGGCAGCGGCCGCGATGGCGCCGCTTTGCAGTTCGGCGCAGGGCGGCGTGGCGGTGAGCAGCGTGCGGCTGCGCAAGCTCACCATTGCCGAAGCCTTCATCGTTGGCGCCGTTCGCACCGCTGGGGGCCGCCTGACGTGTAGGACGAGGGTGGAGGACGGCAACCCGGGTCGCGCGCGATGGGTGGGCACGTACCGCGGCGCTGGCGACTGCGCCGCGCGAGGGCGATCGACGCGAGGCAACATCTCCATCATCTCCGTCATCTCAGCAGCGCCCGAGCCCCTTGACGCAAAGTGCGCATTGATACGTAAAATGCGCCATGCCTGCAATCACCGCCACCGATCTCGCCCGTGACACTCGCCAGCTTCTCGATCGGGTCGGCAGCGGCGAGCATTTCGACGTGCTGCGCCACCAGACGGCGGTCGCCCGGCTTGTGCCCGCACAGCGCACGATGACAGCGGTTCAAGCATTGGCAGGCTTGCGGCCGATGTTGACGGCGCGTGATGCCGCCGCGTGGACGAAAGACAGCCGTTCCGCGTTCGGCCACACGGTCTGCGATCCGTGGGCGTGATTCTCGACAGCTCGGTCTGGATCGCCATGGCGGGCGGGCAGGTCACGCCGCAGGCCGTGGCCGCTGCGACCGGTGACGCGCCGGTGTTCACCTCGGTGATCGCGCTGGGCGAGCTGAGCTTCGGCGTGCAGGCTTGCGCCGACCCCGCGCAGCGCGCGGCCCGTGCCGCGTTCCTGCGTCAAGTCGAACAGCGACCGACGCTTGACGTGACGCCGCAGACCGCAGCGGCTTTCGGCATGCTCGCCGCAGCGGTGAAGCAAGCCGGACGATCGCCGCGGCCCCGCTACAACGATTTGTGGATCGCCGCACAGGCGATCGAAAGCGGCTACGCCTTGTTGACCCTGAATCACGCCGACTTCGCCGGCCTGCCCGGCTTGAAGCTGCTTGCGCCGGCCTGATCGTGCGCATGCCCTGAGCGGGTTCGTCGCATCGGGAGCTTCGGCGCTTGGTGGAAGGCTGGCTGACTCCAGCTTCGGTTTGCGTCTGGGCGCGCCGTCGGCAATCTCAAGCGTCGCAGCCGACTACAAAGAGCCGGTGATCATGCTCGAAGCGCCGCTGCCGGCCACGCAGCACGCATTGAAGAAGGCCGGCTTGGCCATCGCCGACATCGATTTGTTTGAGGTCAACGAGGCCGTTGCGCCGGTGCCCCTGGCCTGGCTGAAGGACACGGGTGCCGACCCTGCGCGCGTGAACGTGAACGGCGGCGCCATCGCGCACGACCACCCCTTGGGTGCTTCGGGCACGAAGCTGATGGCCACGCTGGTGCAAGCCTTGCGCCAGCGCGGCCAGCGCTACGGCCTGCAGACCATGCGCGAAGGGAGCGGGATGCCCAATGTGACGACCATCGAGCGGTGCTGATGAATCGCCCCCTCGGGTGGCCGACGACGCCATCGTCGGCCTGGGGGCGCTGCTACGGCAGCACCACGGTTTTCAGGACACCGCCCAGCCGCTGATCAAAAAGCCTGTAGGCCTGCGCGCCTTGGGGTTTGAGTAGCTGTCGACCAGACCCATGAGTTGCGCTCCTCAGCTTCGGCGAGCCGCCTGTTGCGCCCAGCGCCGGGTGAAGGTCGGCGAATGTTGAGAACCGGGTTGAACGCCAGACCCAGGCCCCACTCTTTGATGGCGATGGTGAAGAGGTGGCCGATGAGCGCCAGTTCCAAGCGGACGGTGTTTCCAGCGCGGGGCCGAGGCTTGGCGTCGCGGGCGCAGTCCTCCCCAGCCAATCGCTTGTCTCGGTACTGCGCAACCAGTTCGGGCGTGATGCCAGCCAGCGAGTACTTGCCCAAGAACGCAGTCAACGGGACAGCCCGTCGCTTCTCGCCGACCTGCGTGAACGGACGCTTGGTTGGCGTCACCTGCGCCAAGTGTCGTTTGATTGCCTTCTCAAACGTCATGCGCTCGGACGGCCCGCGCTGCAGGAACATCCCGCACACCATCGCGGCCTCGGCACGGCCAGACCAATCCTCGGTGTCCCGCTTCAAGCGGAACGTCTTCACCGTCGGGAAACCGATCTTGCGGATAACGGCCTTCCAGGTACCGGAAGGCGTCTTGACCATGATCGGCAAGGTGGCGCTCACCCCTTCAAAGCTGAGCACTGTTCCGAAACTGTACCGACAGCCATCTTTCGGCACCGCGGCGATCGGTCAGATCGCCCGCAAACCCGCATGAACACTTGGTAGGCCGTGCTGGGCTCGAACCAGCGACCAAAGGATTATGAGTCCTGTGCTCTAACCAACTGAGCTAACGGCCCAAGGGCGCGGATTCTATGAGCCGCGCTGCGCCGCTCACTTCGCCACTCACTTCGCCACTCACTTCGCGCTCAAGGCGTTGCCCACCAGGCGCGATGTGATGTCGACGATCTGGATCATGCGTTCGTAGGCCATGCGCGTGGGGCCGATGACACCCAGGGTGCCGACGATGCGGCCGTTGATTTCATACGGCGCACTGACCACCGACAGTTCTTCAAACGGCACCACCTGGCTCTCGCCGCCGATGAAGATGCGCACGCCTTCGGCACGGCTGCTCACATCGAGCAAGCGCATGAGTTCGGTCTTCTGTTCGAACAGGTCGAACAGCTTGCGCGCGCGGCCCATGTCGTTGCCCAGCGTGGGCACGGTGAGCAGGTTGCGTTCACCGGAAACGATGACTTGGTCCGTGCTTTCGGCCAGCGCGTCGCTGCCGGCTTGCACGGCGGCTTGCATCAGCACCGCGATCTCGCTGCGCAGGGCCTCGATCTCGTTCTTCAGCCGCTCGCGCACCTCTTCGATGCTCAGGCCGGCATAGTGCATGTTGAGGTAATTCGTGGCCTCGATCAGTTCGCTTTGCGCATGGTCGCGCGCGGTGAAGATGACGCGGTTTTGCACGTCGCCATCGGGTGCCACCAAGATCACCAGCACGCGGCGCTGCCCCAGGCGCAGGAACTCGATGTGGTGGAACACGCTGGCCTTGCGCGGCGAGGTGACCACACCGACGAAGCTGGACAGGCTGGACAACAGTTGTGCCGCCTGGGCGATCACGCGCTGGGGTTGATCGGGGTGGAGCTGCTCGCGCGCGGCGGCCATTTCGGGGCCGGCGTCGGCCAAGTCGAAAGCGCGCGCCGTGAGCATGGTGTCGACGAACAGCCGGTAGCCGCGCGCCGTGGGAATGCGCCCGGCCGAGGTGTGCGGGCTGACGATCAAGCCCAGTTCTTCCAGATCGGCCATCACGTTGCGGATGGTGGCCGGCGAAAGCTCCAGCCCCGAGTGGCGCGACAAGGTGCGCGAACCCACGGGTTGGCCGTCGGCAATGTGCCGTTCAACCAAGGTCTTCAACAGGGTGCGCGCGCGCTCATCGAGCATGGCGTCATTCTACGTAGAGCCCCCAGGCCGACGACATACGCCGGCCGCCCCCCGAGGGGGTTGAGCAAAGTGGCAGAGCCACATTTGCTCAAGAGCGCACACCGTGCAAACGGGCTCGCGGCCAAGCCCCTATGGTGTAATGTTTCGCATGCCCAAGCGCTTTCATCATGCTGCCATCGTGGGCAAATTCCAGGCTCATGGCATTCGCGCGGTGCTGGAAGACATTGCGCAATTCCTGCTGCAACAGGGCCTTGAAGTTTCGTTCGAGCGTGCCACGGCGCTGAACACCGGCGTGACCGGCTACGAAGCACTGAGCACCGCCGACATCGGCGCGCGCTGCGACCTGGCCGTGGTGGTGGGGGGTGACGGCACCATGCTGGGCATTGCGCGCGAACTGGCGCGCTACGACACCGCACTGGTGGGCATCAACCAGGGGCGCCTGGGCTTCATCACCGATGTCCCCATCAACCACTTCCGCGAAGGCCTGGCCGCCATGGTGGCGGGCAACTTTGAAGAAGAGCACCGCGCGATGATCGAAGGCGGCGTGTGGCGCGACGGCGAGCGCATCTTCGAAGGCCTGTCGATGAACGACGTGGTGGTCAGTCGCGGCGCCACGGCCAGCATGGTCGAGCTGCGGGTGGACATTGGCGACGACTTCGTGGCCAACCTGCGGGCCGACGGTTTGATCATCGCCTCGCCAACTGGCTCCACGGCCTATGCGCTTTCAGCCGGCGGGCCGATCCTGCACCCCAGCATCGGCGGCTTTGTGCTGGTGCCGATTGCCTCGCACACCCTTTCAAACCGGCCCATCGTGTTGCCCGACAGCGGCGAGGTGCGCATCACGATGGTGGCCGGGCGCGACGCATCGGTGAACTTCGACATGCAAAGCCTGGCCAGCTTGCTGCACGGCGACCAGGTGCGCGTGCGCCGCTCGGCCCACCGTGTGCGCTTTCTGCACCCACCGGGCTGGAGCTACTACGCCACGCTGCGGCGCAAGCTGCGCTGGTATGAAGGCGTGGTTTGAATATGGCCCCCAAGACGCCTGCGGCGTCGCGCCCCCGAGGAGGAGCGTTCGGCTTGGGACTGAGCCCGGACATGAAGCGTCCTGAGGACGGTTCATGCCTGGCGAAGGCGGCCGGCTCTGCCCGGCCGCGGCCCGGCGCCGAACATTTGCCACGCACATGCTGAGGAGACTGCATTTGCGCGACGTGGTGATCGTCGCCGAACTGGAGCTGGACTTAACCTGCGGCTTCACGGTACTCACCGGCGAAACCGGTGCGGGCAAGTCGATCTTGATCGACGCGTTGCAGCTTGCCCTGGGCCACCGCGCCGAAAGCGCCCTGGTGCGTGAAGGCGCGGCGCGGTGCGAGGTGAGTGCCGAGTTTGATTTGCCCGCGGCGCTGCAACCCTGGCTCGATGAACAGGGCTTCTTGGTTGATGACGATGTTGATGACGATGGCGCGGCGCGCTTGCTGCTGCGCCGCCAAGTCGACGCCCAAGGCAAGAGCCGGGCCTGGATCAACGGCAGCCCGGCCACGGCGGGGCAACTGCGCCTGGCCGCTGAAAGCCTGGTCGACATCCACGGCCAGCATGCCTGGCAAAGCCTCACCCGACCGGCGGCCGTGCGCGATCTGCTCGACGCGCAAGCCGGCATTGATTGCGCGCTGTTGCGCCAGGCCTGGGCCGCCTGGAAGGCCGCGGCGCAGGCGCTGCAAACCGCGCGCAGCCAGCAAGAAAGTCTGGCGCGCGAACGCGAACGGCTGCAATGGCAGCTTGGCGAAGTGGCCAAGCTGGCCCCAGGCGCTGACGAGTGGGACACGCTGAATGCCGAGCACCAGCGCTTGGCCCACGGCCAGGCCCTGCTCGACGGCGCGCGCCTGGCACTCGATGCGCTGAGCGAGGCCGAACCCGGCGCCGACAGCCTGATCACCCGCGCCCTTGACGCGCTGCAAGGCGTGACCCGCTTCGACGCCCGCTTGGAAGAGGTGTTAGGCGTGCTGCGCTCGGCCCAGGCCCAGGTGCAGGACGCGGCGCACACCTTGCACGCTTACCTGGGCCGCAGCGAGCCCGACCCGCAGCGCCTGGCCGAGCTGGACGCGCGGCTGGCCGCCTGGATGCTGCTGGCGCGGCGCTACCGGCGCGCGCCGGCCGAATTGCCGGCGCTGTTGGCGCAGTGGCAGGGCGAGCTGAGCGCGCTTGACGCCGCGGCTGACCTGGAACGTTTGCAGCAAGCCCACACCGAAGCTGAAGTGGCATGGCGCGTTCATGCCCAGGCCTTGAGCCGCGCGCGCGCCGAGGCCGCCCCGAAGTTGGCGCGCGAGGTCAGCGCCACCATGCAGCAGCTCGGCATGGCCGGCGGGCGGTTTGAAGTGGCGCTGGTGGCTGAAGCCGAGCCGCAGTCATTCGGCCAGGAAAGCGTGGAGTTCCGCGTCGCCGCGCACGCCGGCAGCACGCCGCGCGCCTTGGCCAAGGTGGCGTCGGGCGGTGAACTGTCGCGCCTGGCGCTGGCCATCGCCGTGACCACCTGCCGTGGCGGCGCTGCACCCGTCAACAGCCAGCACGCCGTGCCCACGCTGATCTTCGACGAGATCGACGCCGGTGTGGGCGGCGCGGTGGCCGACAGCGTGGGCCGCTTGATGAAGGAACTCGGCCGCACGGCGCAGGTGCTGGCCGTGACCCACCTGGCGCAGGTGGCGGCCTGCGCCGACCAGCACTTGGTGGTGCTGAAAACCAGCCGCGGCGGCAGC
>JANOXU010000037.1:0-24903 GCA_031418595.1 Burkholderiales bacterium | reverse complement strand
GCGTCGGGCGAGCACGCCGCCAGGCTGTGGATGACGGTGGAGCGGTGGCTGTACAGCACGCCCTTGGGGTTGCCCGTGGTGCCCGAGGTGTAGCACAGCGAACTGGCACTGAGCTCATCGAGCACCGGCCAGGTATAGGCGCTGTCCTGTGCAGCCAGCAGTTCTTCGTAGCACAGCAGATTGGGAATTTTGCTGGCCGCGGGCATGTGCGCGCGGCCGGTCATGGCGATGAAGTGCTTCACCGTCTTCAAGCGCGTGGCCACGGCTTCCACCAGCGGCAGGAAGGTCATGTCAAAGCACAGCACCTGGTCTTCAGCATGGCCGGCGATGTAGGCCACCTGGTCGGGGTGCAGGCGCGGGTTCAGCGTGTGCAGCACGGCACCCGACCCCGACACCGCGTAGTACAGCTCCAGGTGGCGGTGGCCGTTCCAGGCCAGCGTGGCCACGCGCTCACCGGGCTGCACACCCAGGGCGCCCAGGGCCTTGGCCATCTGGCGCGAACGCGCGCCGATTTCGCGGTAGTTGGTGCGGTGGATGTCGCCTTCAACGCGGCGCGACACCACCTCCTGTTCGCCATGGTGGCGCTCGGCGTGCACGATCAATGAAGAGATCAGCAGCGGCATGTTCATCATCAAACCGTTCATGGCTCGGGGCTCCTTGGGTGAAGTTCAAAGTGGGGTGCGCGCAGGTTGCGCCAGGGTATTCAGGCAAGCCGGCCCGCCGCGCCAGGCGGGCGCTGCACGAGAACGCGAGCAGTGCGCATGGACTTGATCCAGGCCAGCGGTGCTGCCGCGACGATAGGCTACATTGCCCGCCGCCAAAACCTCGGATGCCTGATGCGTTTGCTGTTGAGTTTGATGCTGCTGTGCTGTGCCACGGCCCACGGCGCCGAAGTGGCGCTGGAAGACCTGACCACCATCCAGGTGCGTGCGGCGTTGAGCGCCGGCCACACGGTGGCCATCGTGCCGGTGGGCGGCACCGAACAAAACGGCCCACACATGGTGCTGGGCAAGCACAACCAGCGCGTGCGTGCACTGGCCGCGCGCATCGCCCGCGAGCTGGGCAACGCGCTGGTCGCACCAGTGCTGAGCTATGTGCCCGAAGGCCAGATCAGCCCGCCCACCGAGCACATGCGCCACGCCGGCACCCTTTCCATCCCCGACGCCGCGTTCAAGAGCGTGCTGGCCGCCACCGGCCGCAGCTTGAAGCAGCATGGCTTCACCGAGATCGTCTACCTCGGCGACAGCGGCAACTACCAGCACCTGCTGCAAGAGGTGGCGGCCGGCTTGAACAAGGAATGGGCCGGCCGCGGCGCGCGCGCCCATTTCATCAAGGAGTACTACCAGGCCGCTCAGGCGCCGTTCATGGCCGCGCTGCGCGCCAAGGGCCTGAGCGACGCGCAGATCGGCAGCCACGCCGGCGCCGCCGACACCGCCTTGCTGATGGCGCTGCACCCGGCCGGTGTGCACGCCCAAGCCATGCCGCGCGACATGCAGCAAGGCGCCAGCCTGGGCGTGCGCGGCGACCCGCGGGCGGCCAGCGTTGAACTGGGACAATTGGGGGTGGATTTGATCGTCACGCGCAGCGTGGCAGCGATCCGCCAAGCGACGTCTCGGCCCTGATTTGCCCGGCCAAGGCGCCGCCGCCTTTGACCCCTTCAGCCACTTGCCTCGATCCATGCCAGCCCACCTTGCCCGCATCCTTCCTGCCGCCACCGCCGTGGTGAGCTTCATCACCCTGGCCACGGTGGCGTTGTGGGTCACCGCGCAGCCGGCTTCGGCGCCGGCCGCGGCGCCGCCGGTCATCAACCCCGTGCCCGGCATGCCGAGCCAGCCCGACCCGTTGAACGTCTACAGCGAAACCACGGCCGGCAAGCTCAGCGCCAACGTGGCCGGCGCGCTGGAGCGCGTCTACGTGCCCAACCGCGGCGAGAACACGGTGTCGGTGATCGACCCGGCCACGCTGAAGGTGACGCACAAATTCCCGGTGGGCATCCACCCGCAGCACGTGGTGCCTTCATACGACCTGAAGACGCTGTGGGTGGCCAACAATGCCGAAGGCCGCACCGATGGCAGCCTGACGGCGATCGACCCGCTCACCGCCCAGCCGGGCAGGAACATTGCGGTGGATGACCCGTACAACATGTACTGGTCGCCCGACGGCAAGTTCGCCATCGTGGTGGCCGAGGCCTACAAGCGCCTCGACTTCCGTGACCCGGTGACGCTGAAGCTGGCCTACACCATTGCCACGCCGCTGTGCGCCGGCATCAACCACGCTGACTTTGCGCTCGACGGCCGCACGGCCGTGTTCACCTGCGAATTCAACGGCTCGATCACCAAAATTGACCTGGTCAACCGCAAGGTGCTGGCCACCATCAAGTTATCTCAATACTTTAATCGCCCCGATGCGCTGGCCGTCATCGCCAAGCCCGGCAAGAAGCCCAGGTTCGTGCCCGACCCGGCGCAACTGGGCGCGCAAATCTGCACCACGCCAGGCATGCCGCAGGACGTGCGCATTTCGCCCGACGGCAACACCTACTACGTGGCCGACATGATGGCCGATGGCGTGCATGTGGTAGACAACGAAACCTTCAAGCAAACCGGCTTCATCGAAACCGGCGTGGGCACGCACGGCCTGTACCCCAGCCGTGACGGCAAACAGCTCTACATCGCCAACCGCGGCAGCAACGTCATTCGCGGCAAACCCAAGGGCCAGGGCAGCGTCTCGGTGCTCGACTTCGCCAGCGCCAAGGTGGTGAAAAACTGGCCCGTGCCCGGCGGCGGCAGCCCCGACATGGGCAACGTGAGCGCCGACGGCAAATGGCTGTGGCTGAGCGGCCGCTACGACAACGAGGTCTACCGCTTCAACACCGACAGCGGCGCGGTCGACCGCATCAAGGTCGGACGCGAACCGCATGGCCTGACGGTGTGGCCGCAACCGGGGCGCTACAGCCTGGGGCACACCGGTAACCTGCGCTAACAACTTGGTTCACCCGCTTGGCGGCCTGCCCGGGCCGCCGGGCCGAAGCGCGCGGGCGAATGGGCACAATGCGGCTAACTTTCTCGTGCACCCGAAACGCCGCCCCTGTCATGCCCGCAGACCCGTTGCGCCCCAGCGCCCCCCAGGACACGGCCGCGCGCGCGCTGGCCGACAGCGAAGCCCGGTTTCGTGCCCTGAGTGAAAGCTCGCCGCTGGGCGTGTTCTATGCCGATGCCAGCGGCGGCTGCGTCTACACCAACGACCGCTGGCAAGCCCTTACCGGCCTGAGCGCGGCGCGCAGCCTGGGCCGGGGCTGGGCCAGCGCCGTGCACCCCGAAGAGCGCCCCACGGTGTTGGCGCATTGGGTCAAGGCGGCGCAAGCGCGGCGCGATTTCGACATGGAGTTTCGGCTGTTGCGGCCCGAAGGCAGCGTGCGCCCGGTGCACGCCCATGCGCGCGCCGTGCTCGACGCCAGCGGCACGCTGACCGGCTTTGTGGGCACGATGCAAGACGTGAGCGAACACCACGCCATGCTGGCGCGCCTGGCCACCGAGCAGCGCCGCCTGCGCGACCTGTACGAGGCCACGCCCGCGATGCTGCATTCCATCGACGCGCAAGGCCGGCTGCTGATGGTCAGCGACACCTGGCTGGCGCGGTTGGGCCACCGGCGTTGTGAGGTCATCGGCCACGCGGTGGTTGACTTCCTCAGCGCCGACTCGCGCGCCCGGGCCGTGGCTGTGGGACTGCCCGAGTTCTTCAAGACCGGCCGCTGCGATGCCGTGCCGTACCAGATGCTGGCCAAGGACGGCAAGGTCATCGACGTGCTGATTTCTTCCAGGCTGGAACGCGACGAGCACAGCGCGCCGCTGCGCAGCCTGGCCGTGCTGGAAGACGTGACGCTGCGCCTGCGCGCCGAGCACGAGCTGGGGCAGGAGCACGAGCGCCTGGCCCACATCATTGCCGCCACCGACGCCGGCACCTGGGAATGGAATGTGCAAACCGGTGAGATGCGGCTGAACGAGCGCAGCGCCGCGATGCTCGGCTTCACGGCGCCGGAAATGGCCGGGCGCAGCGTGCACAGCCGCGTCGAGCGCACGCACCCTGATGACCGGGCTCACGCCGTTGAGCAATACCAGCGCCACCTTGGCGGCCACAGCCCGCGCTACCAATCCGAAACGCGCGTGCGCCACCGCAACGGCCACTGGGTCTGGGTGGCCACGCACGGCCGGATCATGACGCGCACGCCCGACGGCAAACCCGAATGGATGTTCGGCACCCAGCACGACATCAGCGAGCGCATGGCCGAAAGGCTGGCGCTGAACGAAGCCAACGAGCGCGTGGCCCTGGCCACCGACAGCGGCGGCATCGGCATCTTCGACTGGAACATCGCCACCGGCACGCTGCGCTGTGATGCGTGGATCCACCGCCTGTACGAGCTGCCAGCGGGCCAGCCGGCGCTGAGCTTTGCCCAGTGGCTGCAACACCTGCACCCCGATGACCGCGCTGGCACGCAGCGCTGCATTGCCGCGGCCGTGAAGGGCAGCGCCGATTTCGACACCGAATTTCGCATCGTGTTGGGTGATGGGCGCGTGCGCCACTTGCGCGCCACCGCGCGCGTGACGCGCGATGCGCAGGGCCGTGCGCTGTGCATGGTGGGCGCCAATTGGGACGTGACCGAAGCGCGCCAACTGGCCCGCGACCTGGCCGCCCAGCATGAACTTCTGCACGTGACCTTGCAGTCGATTGCCGACGCGGTGATCACCACCGACGCGCAAGGCCGGGTGCTGTGGCTGAACCCGGTGGCCGAGCGGCTGACCGGCTGGAGCAACGGGCCGGCGCGGGGTGGCGCGTTGAGCGAGGTGTTCAACATCGTCGATGAGCACAGCCGCCAGGCCCTGGCCGACCCGGTTGCGGCCTGCCTGCGCCAAGGCCAGGCCGTGGCCGTGGCGCAGCCTGCGGTGTTGATCGCTCGCACCGGCCAGGAGGTGGGCATCGACGCCAACGCGGCGCCCATTGCGCAAGCCCAAGGCCAGGTCCTGGGCGTGGTGCTGGTGTTCCGCGACGTCACCGAGCACCGCCGATTAACGAACGAAATGCGTCACCGCGCCAGCCACGATGCGCTCACCGGCCTGGTCAACCGCAGCGAATTTGAAACCCGGCTGCAGCGCCTGCTGAGCCGGGCCCATGAAGACGGCAGCCAGCATGCGCTGCTGTTCGTCGACCTCGACCAGTTCAAGCGCGTCAACGATGCCTGCGGCCATGCCGCAGGTGACCAGCTCTTGCGCCAGGTGAGCAAACTGCTGGCTGAAGCGGTGCGCTCGCGCGACACGCTGGGCCGCCTGGGCGGTGATGAGTTCGCCGTGCTGCTGGAGCATTGCAACGCCGAGCAGGCGCAGCGCGTGGCGCAGCAAATCTGCGAGCGCCTGGAGGTGTTTCGCTTCGGCCACGAAGGCCGGCACTTTCGCATCGGCGCCAGCATCGGCCTGGTGCCGCTGGACCGGCGCTGGCCGCACCCGGGTGCGGCCATGCAGGCCGCCGACACCGCTTGCTACGCGGCCAAGGCGGCCGGGCGCAACCGCGTGCACACCTGGCTCGAAACTGATCAAGCGCTGCACGCGCGCCAGGGTTCGTGGCAATGGGCCAACCGCATCGAGCAAGCGCTCGACGAGCACCGCTTCGTGCTCTACGCCCAGCGCATCTGCCCGCTGGGCGCGCCCGGCACGGGCGTGCGCGCCGAAGTGCTGCTGCGCCTGCGCGACAGCGACGGCAGCCTGGTTCTGCCCGAAGCCTTCTTGCCGGCCGCCGAGCGCCAGGAACTGTGCACGCGCATCGACCGCTGGGTGCTCAGCCAGGCCCTGAGCTGGTTGCAGGGCTTGCCTGAGCCTGGGCTGATCGAGTGCCTGAGCATCAACCTCAGTGGCCCTTCGCTGGCCGACCGCGGCTTCCACGAATGGGCCGCCACTGCGCTGGTGCAGGCCGGGCCGGGCCTGCGCGGCAAGCTGTGTTTCGACCTCAACGAGGCCATGGCCAGCGCGCACCTGACTGATGCCGGGCAGTTCATCAACCGGGTGCGAGAGCAGGGCGCGCGGGTGGCGCTTGATGACTTCGGCGCGGCCGCCTGCTCGTTCAACTTGCTGAAGCTGCTGGCCGTGGATCAACTCAAGATCGACGGCTCGTTCTGCCACGACCCGGCGGCCAACCCGCTGGACGCTGCGGCGCTGCGCTGCTTTGTCGACGTTGCCCGCATCCAGGGCCTGGAAACGGTGGCCGAATGTGTTGAACGGCCGGCGGCGCTGGAACATCTGCGCGCCATCGGCGTGGGCTTTGCCCAAGGCCGGTTGCTGCACGCACCGCAGCCCATCACCGAGCTGCTGGCGCTGCAACCCGCCTGAGTGACGCGAACCGTTAATCTGCCTGGGCGCCGGCCTCGAACCAGCGCTTGACGGCGGCGCGCTCGGCCTCGGTGATCTGCGTGGCATTGTTCTGCGGCATCAGCCGCGTCACCACCGTTTGCTGATAAACGGCTTGCGCATGTTGGCGCAGCAGCTCTGGCGTGTGCAGGGCCACGCCCTTTTGTTGCAGCGCCGCGTTGTGGCACATCGCGCAGCGCTGCTGCACGATGGTGTTGACTTGATCCAGGCCCCCGCCGCCCGCCGCGGCCACGGCGGGCGGCGGTGCAGCGGGTGCCAGCGCCAGCGCCAGCACGACCAGCAAGGCGGCCCCCGCGGCCACATAACCCCAGGGTGGCGCCACGCCCTTCACATGCGCCTTGTGCCGGGCCACGAAGAAGTGGCGAATCAGCGCGCCGGCCAACATCAGCGCCACCAGCACCAGCCAGTTGTGGCGCCCCTGGTAGAGCCAGCCGTAATGGTTGCTCAGCATGGCCACCAGCACCGGCACGGTGAAATAGGTGTTGTGCACGCTGCGCTGCTTGGCGCGCCGGCCGTGGATGGCGGCCACGGGCAAGCCCGCCTTCATCTGCGCCACCACCTTGCGCTGGCCGGGGATGATGAGGAAGAACACGTTGGCGCTCATCGCCGTGGCCAGCATGGCGCCAATCATCAGGAATGCGGCGCGCCCGGCGAAGAGTTGGCAGGCGAGGTACGCGGCGGCCACCACGAAGACGGTGACCAGCGCGCCGACGATCAAGTCACCGTTCTCGCGTTCACCCAGCGTGCGGCAGATGACGTCATACACCAGCCAGAACGCCACCAGCAACCCCAGCGCCGCGGCAACGGCGCCGGCGGGCTGCCAGTCATACACGTTGCGGTCGATCAGGTAAGTGCTGGGGTTGAACAGGTACATCACCACGAACAGCGCGAAGCCCGTCATCCAGGTGGAGTAGCTTTCCCAATAAAACCAATGCAGCTCGGTGTGGATTTTCTTGGGCGCGAGCATGTACTTCTGCGGGTTGTAGAAGCCCCCGCCGTGCACCGCCCACAGCGCGCCATCCACACCCTTTTCAAGCAAGTCGGGTGAGCGCGGCTTGATCAGGTGGTTATCGAGCCAGACGAAGTAGAACGACGAGCCGATCCAGGCGATGGCGGTGATGGTGTGCAGCAAACGCAGCAGCGCGTTGGCCCAGTCGAGCAGGTGGGTTTCCATGCGGCGGCATTTTGCCGGGCACTGTGCAGGCTGCTGCGGCCGCAGCAACTGGTTGGCCTTGGCATTGGCCTCGCGCAGCGCGCTGGCCGCAGCTTGCTGGCCGAGCATGCCGCCGGCGCCGGGTGTTTGATGGCCATGAACCTGCACCTGGGTTTTGCCGAAGCCGGCGTCGAGCGCGTTGCGCCCGGCACGGTCGTGCGTGAGCAGCGCGGCCACGCGGCCAAAGCTGCCACCGCCTTGCGGGCGCCAATTGAGCTGCTGCAACTGCGCCACGCTCACCCCGGCGCGGCGCGCCATGTCAAGGTTCACGGCCGGGGCGATGCTGTCCCAGTCAGCCGGCAGCGCGTAGGTCTGCCCACCGCGTTGCCAGTTGGCCAGCAGGCCGGGCTCGTAGATGCCGCCATCGACCCGGTCGCGCGCGATCAGCGGGGCCAGGTCGACCAGCACGCCGTGGGCCACCTGCTCGGCAAACTTGCTGAGGTGGTTGGTGAAGACATCGGGCGCGGTCTCGGCCACAAAGCCGGTTGAACCTAGTGTTGCGGTGCAGAGGTTTCGGTACAAATGAAAGCGATGGATTCGTTCGTCAGGCTAGGCGCAAACCACAGCCATCGCTCTCGCTATGGCGCGGATTTGCAACGACGCATGGCGGACGAAGACGCAGTTTCATGTATCGAAACTTCTGGATCGCAACACCAGTACTGCGGCGCAGAGGGTGGCGCGCGCCTGACGGGCGGCGGCTTCGGCGGCTGCGTGGTGGCACTGCTGCCGCAAGCCCGCACCGAAGCGGTCATGCACGCTGTGCAGCAGGCCCATCGCTCACCACAAGGCCTGCCGGCCACGATGATGCCGTGCCACGCCGCCGCGGGCAGCGCTGAACAACCTTTGATATAGCTTTGTATCTCGCGCCATGGGTGACGCGGCGCGCGATTGCACAATGCCCGCATGGGGATCAAGCCATGACAGCACCAGACTCTTCGCGCCACCTGCGCCACATCGTCATCGTGGGCGGCGGCTCGGCCGGCTGGATGGCCGCGGCCGCACTGTCGCACGCCGTGCAGCGCAATTGGGCAGCAGGCCTGCGCCTGTTCGTTGAGGCACAGGCTCATGAGAAATGTCGCTTGGCTGCTTTGCTCATGCCCCCTCGGAGGGCCTGGCGCGTAGCGACAGGTTTGGGGGCGCCTCAGGCCTTGCCTTTCATGACACCGCCCGTTCTCTGTGCGACGACGCATCCTGCCAGATGGCGCGAAGTTTGATGTCACCCTCCCACGCACAGGTGATGCCATGAAGACCCAGTACTACACCGCCAGCAGCCTCGATGGATTCATTGCCACCGAAGACGATTCGCTGGAATGGCTGTTCCAGCTCGGCGATGTGAATGACACCGGCTACCCCGAATTCATTCTCGAAGTGGGCGCGTTGGCCATGGGCGCCAGCACCTATCAGTGGATGCTTGATCACCTCATCCACCCCGCCCAAAGACCAAGCGCACCATGGCCCTATGCACAGCCCACTTGGGTGTTCACGCACCGCAACCTGCCTTCGGTGCCGGGCGCCGACATTCGCTTTGTGCAAGGTGCCGTCGCACCCGTGCACCAAGCCATGGCCGCCGCCGCGCAAGGCCGCAACCTGTGGCTGGTGGGCGGCGGCGAACTGGTCGGGCAGTTCCACGACGCCGGCTTGCTTGATGAATTGATCGTTCAAGTCTGCGCGGTCACCCTGGCGCGTGGCAAACCACTCCTGCCGCGGCGCATCACTTTCCCACCCTTGCGGCTGTTAGGCGCGCGCGCCATCGGCACGGGCTTTGCTGACCTGCGCTACAGCGTGCCGCGCTCCACAATCGCCGCCACTCCCCACTGACCCGCAAAGGTCTTGCCATGTTGAAGTTCTTTTACTCACTCGCCCCCAACCCCATGAAGGTGGCGCTGTTTCTGGAAGAAGCCGGCCTGCCCTACGAGGCCATTGCGGTGGACACGCGCAAGGGCCAGCAGCATGAAGCCGCCTTCACTGCGCTGAACCCGAACGCCAAGGTGCCGGTCGTCGTGGATGGCGACAGCACCGTGTTCGACAGCAGCGCCATCCTGCTGTACCTGGCCGACAAGACCGGCCAGTTCCTCCCCGATGCGCAAGACCGCGGCGCCATGCTGAGCTGGTTGATGTTCACCGCCTCGGGCATTGGCCCCTTCACTGGCCAGAGCGTGCACTTCAACCACTACGCCCCCGAGCGCATCCCCTACGCCATCAACCGCTACGACTTCGAGGCCTGGCGGCACTGGAACATCCTCAATGCCCACTTGGCAGACATGCCTTGGATGGTGAGCGGGCGCTACACCCTGCTCGACATGGCCGTGTGGGGCTGGGCTCGCGCCGTGCCGTTTGCGCTGGGCGCCGAAGCCTGGGAGAAACTGCCTCATGTGAAACGTTTGTTTGATGCGGTCAATGCGCGCCCCGCGGCGCAGCGCGTGGCCGCGCTGAAAGATCGCCACGCCTTCAAGACGGAGATGGACGCTGCGGCGCGGCGCGCCATGTTCCCGCAAAACGAGCGCCTGAAGGCCTGAAGCACGGCCGCGACTTTGGCACACCCTGGCGGCTGCCAACCGGTGCGTGATGGCTTACTGCCCGGCGTTTCCCAGGCCGGGCGCGGCGCCATCGCTTCCAGGCAGCGGCCCGTGTTCCCCCACCCGCGGCACCGGCGCAAAGCTGGCCTCGTCCCACTCGCTCACGCAGGGCGGCGCAGGCACCTCGACCATGCGCCCCTGCACCGGCATGTTTCGGGTGCGCAGTTGCGGGTGCTGGATCAAATCGTGCACCGAGTTGATGGCGCCGTAGGCGGTCTGCGCTTGCGTCAAACGGTCCACCGCTTGGGCATGGCGCAAGCCGCTGAACACGGCTTGAATGAGGGCTTCCAGCACCTGGCGATGTGCCGTGCGCTGGGCGTTGCTGCTGAAACGCGGGTCGTTGGCCACTTCGGGCTGTTGCAACACCGTGGCACAGAAGCCGGCCCATTCGCGCTCGTTTTGAATCGACAGCACCAGCTCCCGGCCATCCGCGCAAACGAACGAGCCATACGGAGCGATGCTGGGGTGCTTCAGGCCCACGCGCTCGGGCGCGCCGGTGCCATAACGTGCCTGTAGATAGGGCACGGCCATCAACTCCGCCGCGGAATCAAACAGCGAGACCTTGATGCCACTGCCCAGGCCCGTGCGCGCACGTTGCAGCAAGGCCTGCTGGACGCCGATCAAGGCATTCATGCCAGCCGTGATGTCGCAGATCGACACGCCAATGCGGCCCCACGGCCCCGGCGCACCGCTCACGGCGACGAGGCCGCTTTCGGCCTGCACAAGCAAGTCGTAGGCCTTCAGATCTTTCAGCGGCCCGCTCTCGCCATAGCCCGAGATGTCGCAGGTGATCAGCCGCGGGTGGCGCTCGCGCAGTTCGTCTGAACCAAAGCCCAGACGGCCGGCAGCGCCCGGCGCCAGGTTCTGGATGAACACATCGGCCTGCGCGATCAGTTGTGCCAGCGTGGCCTTGGCCTGGGGTTGCCGCAGATCCAGCGCAACAGACTCCTTGCCGCGGTTGATCCAGACGAAGTACGACGACTCGCCGTGCACCGCCGTGTCATAGCCGCGCGCGAAGTCGCCCTCGGGCCGTTCGATCTTGATCACGCGCGCGCCCGCGTCGGCCAGCCGGCTTGAGCAATAGGGTGCGGCCACCGCCTGTTCAAGGGCGATGACGACGATGCCTTGCAGCGGCTTGTTGCTCATTTGTGGCCTGGGCCTTCAGCGTTGTTAACGGCAGGCTGCATCACCAGCTCGCCGCGTTCAAGCGTGAGCGTGGTGCACTGAATGCGGTCGAGCAGCGCGCGGTTCGATTCGGTGATCACCATGCACAGCTCGGGGCGCAGTTTGACCAGGCGACTCAAGGCCTCGGCGTACTGGCGCGCCAGCGCCGGCGCCAGGCCCTGAAAGGGTTCGTCAACCAGCAGCAACCGCGTGCCGGCCATCAGCGCGCGGGCCAGCGCGGCCATCTTGCCCTGCCCGCCCGACAAGGCCGCGGCCGAACGCGGCAGCATCTCCTGCACCTGCGGCACGATCTGCAGCACCTGGGCCAGGCGCTGCTCGATCTGCGCGGCCGGCAGGCCGATCGCCTCGCATGGCAAGCGCAGGTTGGCCAGCACCGTCATCGTCGGGAACAGCACGCGCTCTTCGGGCGCATAGCCCACACCTAACGCGGCGCGGGCATTTGGTGGTTCGGCGCGCAAGTCTCGCCCGGCAAGCTGCATCTCACCTGTGCGCAGTGTGGTGAAGCCCATGATGGTGCGCAGCAGCGTGGTCTTGCCCGCGCCATTGCGGCCCACCACGGCGTAGGTGGCACCCGGCTTCAGTTCTGCGCTCAGGTTGCGCAGCACCGGAATGCCGGCAATGTCAACGCACAGGTTCCTTAACAAGGGCATGCGTGCCTCGCAACCTGACTCAATGCCCGAGCACCGCGGTGCGGACTTCGGGGTTGTTCATCACCTGCTCGGGCGGGCCATCGGCGGCGATGCGCCCGGCAATCCAGGCCGCCACGCGGGTGGCGTATTGCTGGACGATCTCAACGTCGTGCTCCACGAACAGGGCCGTCACGTTGCGCTCGCTCAGTGCCTTCATGATGGTGGCCATCAGCGCATGCTTTTCGTCGGCGGCGACGCCGCTGGTGGGCTCGTCCATGATCAACAGCTTGGGCTGCAGCACCAGGGCCATGGCAATGTCGAGCAACTTGCGGTGGCCCTCGGGCAGGCTGGCGCACAGGTCGTTGGCCCGCGCGGCCAGGCCCACCACGTCGAGCACATGGTCCACCTCTTGCGCGCTAACACATTGGTGCATGGGCCGGAACAGCCGCAGGCGGCCCTGCCGCGCGGCCACGGCCAGCTCGATGCTTTCGCGCAGCGTGTGCTCAAGAAAGAGCTGCGGCAATTGGAACGAACGGCCAATGCCGCAGCGCACGATCTGGCGCGGCTGCAGGGCCGTGATGTTGCGGCCATCGAAATGAATCTCACCCGCCGAGGGTTTGATGTAGCCGGTGACCATGTTGATGAAGGTGGTCTTGCCAGCGCCGTTGGCGCCGATGACGGCCAGGTGTTCGCCGGACTGCAAATCAAAATCGATCTTGTCAGCGGCCACCACGCCGCCGAACTTCAGCGTGAGGCCGCGGGTTTGCAGCAGTGAAGCCATGTCAGCCCAACCTATTTTGCTGGCGCTGGGCGTCAACACGCACCAGCCAGGCCACCAGGCCGGCGGGCGCCAGGAAGATCAGCAGCAACAGCACGGTGCCTATCACCAACTGCCAGGCACCCGTCAGCACCGAGGCGGCGAACAGCTTCAGGAATTCAAAAACGATGGCGCCCAAAAACGCGCCAACCGGCTGCACCGTGCCGCCTAGCACTGCGATGAAGACGTACTCGCCCGAGCGCACCCAGTAGCCCATTTCGGGCGTGACCATGCCCTGCACCAGCGCGAACATGCCGCCCGAAAAGCCGCACAACAAAGCCGAGGCGATGTAGCCCTGGTAGAAGACCCCGCGCGCACTGATGCCCAGGTACTCAAGCCGCACTTCGTTGGACTTGATCGCGGCCAGCGCCTGCCCGGTGGGCGAAGCATAAAAGCGCCGCGCCAGCACGCACACCACCACGACCAGCACCGCGCTGAGCACCAGCAACCAGGTTTCGTAGCTCGCGCGCTCAAGCACCTGGCCGAACAGCGGCGGGCGTTCCAGGCGCAAGCCATCGGTGCCGCCCGTGACGTTGTAGAACTTGCCCAGCACCGCGAACAACACCATCGACAACGCCAGGTTCAGCATGCCAAAGAAGATGCCGCGGTAGCGCACCATGAACGGCCCCAGCAGTGCGCCGGCCAGCAAACCGGCCACTGCACCGGCCAGCAGCAGCAGCATGCCGTCTACCTGCGGCCAGGTGCGCGAGATGGCGACCAGCGCGTAGCCCGACAAGCAGGTGAAGCCGGCATGGCCGAACGACACCTGCCCGGCGCGAATCAAGAGCCCCACACCGAGCGCCGCGAAGCCGTATGACAGGCCGATGATCAGCGGTGTTTTCAGCCACGGGAACAACAGGCCCAGCGTGAGCGACAGGCCGGCGATGGCCCAGGGCGCGGTGCGAACCAGCATCACACCCTGCGCGTTTCGGCCACGGCGAACAGGCCTTGAGGCCGCCACAGCAGCACCAGCAGCATGATGAGATAAGGCACCAGCACATCCAGCTCAGGCAGCAGGTAAACCGAGAACGCCTTGCCCATGCCGATGAGCAGCGCCGCCACGGCCGTGCCGGTGATCTGGCCCAGGCCGGCCACGGCCACGACGGCGAAAGAAAGCACCATCATGTCGCCGCCCATGCCGGGCACCAGCGCCGTGGTGGGCGAAACCAGCGCGCCGCCCAGCGCACCCAACACCGCACCGACACAGAACGTGACCAGGCCAATGCGCTGGGCATTGATGCCCATGGCGCTGGCCACTTCGCGGTGGTGCGTGACGGCCATGATCTGCCGGCCGAAGCGGGTGCGCACCAGCGACCAGCGCAGCATGATGAACACCGCAACGGCCGCGGCCGGCAGCAGCAGCAACTGGTAGGCGGTGTACGTCACCACGCCGACCTTGACGGTGCCCATGGCATCCACCGCATGCGTCACCGAAACGGGGCTGGCGCCCCAGATCAGGCGTTGCAGGTCTTCCATGATCATGAACACGGCGAAGGTGGCCAGCAGTTGCATCACCGGGTCGATGTTCAAGATGCGGCGGATCAAGCCCATTTCGATGATCACGCCCAGCACCACGCCCATGGCCAAGGCACCCAGCAGCAGCGCCAGCAGCGAAAGAGGGATCGACTCGCCGTTGGCCATCACCGCGCTGAGCTTGGCCGCCGCGTAGCCGCCGAAGGCATAGAAGCTGCCGTGCGCCACATTCAGGATGCGCAGCACGCCAAAGATCAGCGTCAGGCCCAGGGCCACCAGGAACAGCAGCGACGCCTGGGTGATGCCATCCAGCAGCGCGAGCACAAGCAGCGAGCCGTTCATGGCTTGGCCCGGTGGCTGATCAAAACGCCTTGATGCGTGCGTCTTTCAGCAAGTCGATCTTCAGCGTCTTCACCCATTCCGGCGACTTGCTGCCCACCGGGTTTTGCACCATGTCGCCGGGGTAGATGGTCAGGCCTTCGATCACCGGGAACGGGTAGGCCGCGGTCAGCTTGGTCACGCCCAGCATCTGGTCTTCCAGGCCCTGGCCGTCTTCGCGCATTTGCACCGGGCGGGTCAGCGCGCGGAACTTCAGGCTGCGCATGGCGTCGGCCACCTGCTCGGTGCTGGGCCAGTTGCCGGCGTTGGTTTTCATGGCCGCGTTGTGGGCGTCCACCACGGCCTGCAAGGCGGCCACGGCGTGATAGGCCGAGTAGATGGGGTACTGGCCGGTCTTGGCGCGGTACTTCTCAACGAAGGTCTTGTGCCTCACGTCATCCTTTAACTCCGGGTGCAGGAAGTAATGGTCGCCGCGCATGCCCACGATCACGCCATCGGGCAGCGCCTTGCCCACCCGTTCGAGCGAGCTTTCTGCCAGCGGCAACACCCAGGTTGAGGTGCGAATCAGGCCGCGCTGCGCCGCCTGGCGGATCAGCGTGTCAAGCTCGCCGCCCCACGAGGTGCTGAGAATCACATCGGGCGCCAAGGCTTGCAGGCGGCTGATCTCGGAGCTGAAGTCGGTGGCGCCGAACTTGGGGAACAACTCGGCCACCACCTGCACGTCGGGCTTCAAGGCGCGCAGCGTGTTGATGAAGATTTCCCACGAGTCACGGCCCCAGGCGTAATCTTGGTTCAGCACCGCCACGGTCTTGAAGTTGGGCTTGGTGCGCAGCAGGTGCAGCACCGTGGCCACCATTTCCGAGGTGGCATTGGCCTGGGTGCGCACCACGTACTTGAAGCGGCGGTTCTCCAGCACTTTTTCAGTGCCGCAGTCCCACATCACGTTCAGCACCTTGAGGTCTTCGGCCACCGGCGCGAGCGCATTGCAGTTGCCGCTTGAAATGGAAGCCAGCATGACCTTCACGCCTTCTTCCTGCACCACGCGGCGGTACTCTGAAAGCAGCTTGTCGCCGCCAATGCCTTCGTCAATGAACACCGGCCTGAGCTTCACGCCGCCCACGCCACCGGCCGCGTTGATCTCATCAATTGCAATCTCCGCCGCGGCCTTGCCCGGGATGCCGAAGACGGCTGCGGGGCCCGACAGAAAGGTCGTCATGCCGATCTTCAATTCGGCCGGCTTGCCCTGGGCCAAGGCCAGCGCAGCGGCGCCCAGCAGGCTCAGGCCCAGCACGCTGGTGCGGATCAGCTTGTTCATTCGAGGTCTCCGGTTGAGTGGGCGTGAGCTCGAATTCTGGAATGCCTCAACAGCCCAGGCATTGGAATTTGCGCAAGACGGGCTTGCCCAAATTCGAGCTTGGTGTTTACGCCAGGCCTGCGCGCTCGCTGGCGGCAGCCAGGTGCCGCAACAGCGCATCCACCGAGCTGTTAGGCGCGCGCTCCTTGCGCACGCAGATCAGCATGCGCCGCTGCGCCCAAGGCTCGGGCAACTCGCGCACCACCAGGCTCAAGCCCCGGCCCAGCGCCACGGCGGCCTGGTATGGCAACAGGCCCACGCCCAAGCCCGCTTGCACCATGCGGCACACGGCCTCGAAGCTGCGCACTTGAATACGCAGTTGCAAGGTGCGCTCGGCCACCACCGCTTGCTCGGCCAGCAGCCGCATCATTGAAGAGCCGCCTTCCAGCGCCACCACGTCATGGTCCAGCACATCTACGAAACGCAGCGCTTCATTGCGCGCCAAGGCGTGGCCCGCGGGCATCACCGCAGCGATGCGATCGCTGCGGTAGGGGTGAACCTCCAAACCCTCGGTGCGCAGGCCTTCGAGGATGATGCCCACGTCGGCCTCGGCCGCGAGCACGTCTTTCACAATCTCGGCGCTCCAGCGTTCTTGCACCACCAGGCGCACATCAGGGTGGGCGTTGGCGAACACAGCCAGGTCGTCAGGCAAAAACTCGGTCATGGCCGAAGTGTTGGCCAAGATGCGCAGCGCGCCGCGCCGGCCCGTGGCGTGGTCGTTCATCTCGGCCTGCATCTGGTTGATGCGCATCAGCAAGGCCTTGGCGTGCACCAGCAGCGAGGCGCCGGCGGGCGTCAGCTCCACACCGCGCGGCGAGCGCTCCAGCAGCGTGGTCTTGAAGCGGTGCTCAAGCAGCGCCATGCGCCGGCTGGCCGCGGCCAGGCCGATGTGCGAGGCCTCGGCGGCCTTGGTCAGGCTGCGCAATTCGGCGGCACGAACGAACAGGGCGAGCGAGTCGATGTCGGGCAGCATGGCTGGGTTCGGTGAAGGCGCGCGAATTGTAGGAATCACACCAGGCCAGCTTGGAGCCGCCGCTGCTGCATGATGCCGCCCTGCCCCGCCACGAAAGCCCGCCATGAACAAACGCCCTGCCACCCGCCGCACCTGGCTTGCCGCCTGCATCGCCCTGTTAACACTGGCCTGCACCACAGCCCAAGCCCAAAGCCCTGTTCGCGTGGGCTCGAAGATCGACACCGAAGGCTCGTTGCTGGGCAACCTGATCGTGCAGGTGCTGGAAGCCGGCGGCGTGAGGACCGAGAACCGGCTGCAACTGGGTTCGACCAAGATCGTGCGCACGGCGCTGAGCGCGGGCGAGATCGACATCTACCCCGAGTACACCGGCAACGGCGCGTTCTTCTTTGGCGACGAAAAAAACCCGGCCTGGAAGAACTTGAAAGCGGGCTACGAGCGCGTGAAGGCGCTGGATCAAGAAAAGAACAAGCTCACTTGGCTGGCACCGGCGCCGGCCAACAACACCTGGGCGATTGCCATTCGGCAAGACGTGGCCAACGCCAACAAGCTCAAGTCAATGGTTGACTTTGGCCGCTGGGTGGCCGGTGGCGGCAAGGTCAAGCTGGCCGCATCGGCCGAGTTCGTAGAGCGCAGCGATGCGCTGCCGGCGTTTCAAAGCGCCTATGGCTTCAAGCTGGCGCAAGACCAGTTGCTGCTGCTGGCCGGCGGCGACACGGCGGTGACGGTCAAGGCCGCGGCGCAGCAAACATCCGGCGTGAATGCGGCCATGGCCTATGGCACCGATGGACCCGTGGCCGCGCTGGGCTTGGTGATCTTGGAAGACTCGCTCGGCGTGCAGCCCGTGTACGCACCCGCCCCCGTGGTGCGCGCCGAGGTGCTGGCACGGTTGCCGCAACTGGCCACGCTGCTGGCCCCGGTGTTCGCCTCGCTCGATGCGCCCACGCTGCAGCGCCTGAATGCGCAAATCGCGCTGGAAGGGCGCGACGCGAAGCAGGTGGCCGCGGCTTACCTGAAGGGCAAGGGCTTCATCAAGTGATGGCCTCGCCGCCGGGTGAGTCGGCCGGCGTGGCGGCTGCGGCTGATGCGGCCCATGCGGCACCTGCCGCCCACCCCGGCATCGTGCGCAACCGCGTGCTGCTGACGCTCTTGCTCGGCGCCCTGGCGGCAGCGCTGGGCCTGGATTTCGTCAGCGTGGCGCCCAACCGTTTGGTCGCGGGCGTGGGTGTGGCGCTGGCGGAGCTGCTCAGTGGCGCTTGGCTCTGGCTGGCAACCCCGGCCTTTGTCCTGTGCATGGCCGTGTTTTTGCCGCCCAACCGGGCCACCCAGGCCCTGGTGGCGCTGGCCGCCACGGTGCTGCTGGCCGGGCTGCTCGCCCTGGCCGGCGCCACCGCGGCGGCGCGCGCCGCGGGCGCAAGCAGCTTGGTGCGCACGGCCATGGCGGCGGGCTGCTGGGTCTTGCTGTTGCTGCTGTGGCTGGCCGCTGCCGACGCCTTGCAACGCGCGCGGTCGGCCCCGGCCTGGCGCGGGCTGGCACACGCCGCCGTGCTGCTGCCGCTGGCCGCGCTGCTGGCCCTGGGGCGCCTGGAAGAGTTGTCCTTGCTCAAGGAACATGTCAACCGGCAAGACGTGTTCGCCGCCGCCTTGCAGCGCCATGGCCTGCTCGTGGGCGCCACGCTGGCCGGCGCGCTGCTGCTGGGCGTGCCGCTGGGCATTGGCGCGGCGCGGCGCGAGCGCCTTGCGCGACCGTTGTTCGCACTGTTGAACCTGATCCAGACCGTGCCCTCGATCGCGCTGTTTGCCCTGTTGATCGCGCCGCTGGCCGCTTTGGCGGCGCTGCTGCCGGGTTGGGGCATCAGCGGCGTCGGCGTGCTGCCGGGCGTGATCGCGCTCACGCTGTATGCGTTGCTGCCCATCGTGCAAGGCGTGGCGGCTGGCTTGCGCCAGCTTGAGCCGGCCGTGCTGCAAGCCGCCACCGGCATGGGGCTGAGCCGGCGCCAAGTGTTCTGGAACGTTGAGCTGCCGCTGGCGCTGCCGGTGTGGCTGGCCGCACTGCGGCTGACCACGGTGCAGGTGATCGGCCTGGCCGTGGTGGCAGCCTTGATCGGCGCCGGCGGCCTGGGTGCGCTGGTGTTTCAGGGCCTGCTCAGCGGCGCGCTCGACTTGGTGCTGCTGGGCGTGTTGCCGGTGGTGGCACTGGCCATTGGCGTGGACGCCGGCCTGACGCTGCTGGCCACCACGCTGCACGGGCCGCGGCCATGATCGAACTGCGCGGCGTTTGCAAATCGTTTGGTGTGGCGCCGGCGCTGGTGGATGTGTCGTTGACCATCGAGCGCGGCGAATGCCTGGTGCTGATCGGCGCTTCGGGTTCGGGCAAATCCACGTTGCTCAAGCTGTTGAACCGCCTGCTGGAACCTGACGCCGGCACGCTGGCCTTCATGGGCCAGAGCCTGCGCAGCTTCGAGCCCGTTGCCTTGCGCCGCCGCATGGGCTATGCCATCCAGTCAACCGGCCTGTTCCCGCACTGGAACGTGGCGCGCAATATCGCCACCGTGCCCACGCTGCTGGGCTGGCCGCGCTCGCGCATTGCGCAGCGCGTGGATGAGTTGCTGGGCCTGCTGGGCCTGCCGCCCGAGCAGTACCGCAGCCGCTACCCGCATGAGCTGTCGGGTGGGCAGCAGCAGCGCGTGGGCGTGGCGCGCGCGCTGGCCGCCGACCCTGAAGTGCTGTTGATGGACGAGCCCTTCGGCGCGCTCGACGCCCCCAACCGCCTGGCGCTGCAACAAGCGCTGCAGCGCATTCACCAGGCCACGGGCAAGACCATCGTCTTCGTCACCCATGACCTCGATGAAGCGCTGCGCCTGGCCACCCGCATCGTGCTGCTCGACCAGGGCCGCGTCGTGCAGGCCGGCACGCCGGCGCAGTTGCTGGGGCAACCCGCCACCGCGCAGGTGGCGCTGTTCCTTGGCGGCAACGAGGCCAGCCTGCGCCGCCTGGGCCTGCACACCGTGGCGCAGTGCCTGCGCGCCGGTGAACCCGCCGCGGGCCCGCCGCTGGCGGCCACGCTGACGCTGCGCGATGCCTTGTTAACGTTCCTGACCAGCCACGCCACGCGGCTGCCGGTGGTGGACGCGCAGGGCGGCCATCTTGGCGCCCTGCACTTGGCAGACCTGGCGCAGCGGCCGCCGTGACCGCCGTGCCGCCTACGGCTGACCGCGCCGCTGACCACACCGTGGTGCGCCTGGCGCGCCCCCGGGCTTGGCTTGGCGACCCCCTGCCCTGGGCCTTGGCGGCCCTGCTGGCGCTGGCCTTCGGCATGGCGCACCTGAAGCCGCTGTTTGCCGCCGCGTTCCCGCAGCTCGAACGCCCGCTGTACGAGCACGACAGCTTCGCCGCGCTGTTGTGGGCACATGTGCAGCTCGTGGCGCTGTCCAGCGCCGCCGCGCTGCTGGTCGGCCTGGCCGCGGGCATCTTTGTCACGCGCGCGGTGGGGCGTGAATTTCGCGGCCTGGTAGACACCCTCGTGGGCACGGGCCAGGCCGTGCCGCCGGTGGCGGTGTTGGCGCTGGCCGTGCCGGTGCTGGGCTTTGGCCAGATGCCGGCGCTCGTCGCCCTGGCGCTGTATGGCCTGTTGCCCATCGTGCGCGGCACCGTTGCCGGCATTGAGGCCGTGCCGGCCGCGGCGCGGCAGGCCGCCACTGGCCTTGGCTTCGGCGTCACCGCCTTGCTGTGGCGGGTGGAGCTGCCCCTGGCCATGCCGGTGCTGCTGGCCGGTGTGCGCACGTCGGTGGGCATCAACATCGGCACCGCGGCCATCGCCTCCACCGTGGGCGCCAAGACCCTGGGCGCGCCGATCATCATCGGCCTGAGTGGATTCAACACCGCCTACGTGCTGCAAGGCGCGGTGCTGCTGGGGCTGCTGGCGCTGGTGAGTGACACGCTGTTCGAGCGCATGGCGCAAGGCCTGCAAGGCTGGCGCAGGCCGGGTTGATGCGCGTGGGGGCGGCGTGCGGATCAGCGTGCGCCGCAGGCTCAGGCCGCAACGCGCATGCTTGGCAACGGCGCGCTGGAGTCGAGCTGCATTTCGAAGCTGAAGAAGCGGTCGCGGCCTTTGGCTTTGGCCACATACAGCGCCTCGTCAGCGCGGGTGATCATGCCATCAGGCGTGCTGAGTTCGGTGGGCACGCAGGTGGTGATGCCGCCCGACACCGTGACGTGCGGCGCCACCGTCGAAGCCGGGTGCGCCAGGGCCTTGGCCTCGAACATGCGTCGCACCATGCGGGCGAAGGTCAGCGCGCCCGATTTGGGCGTATCAGGCAGGATCAGCGCGAACTCCTCGCCGCCGTAGCGCGCTGCCACGTCGCCCGGGCGCCGGCACACCTGGCGCAGCAAGCTGCCCACCAGGCTCAGGCAGCTGTCGCCCGCTGGATGGCCCAGGCGATCGTTGTAGAGCTTGAATTGGTCGATGTCGCACAGCATCAGCGTCAGTGGCGTCTGATTGCGCCGCGCCACCGCCACCGCGGTCGCAAGCCGGTCATTGAAACCGCGCCGGTTCAGCAGCCCGGTGAGGGTGTCGTGTGCGCTCAGATACTGAAGGTTTTCATTGCTGGCGCTCAACTGCGCCGTGACTTCGCGCAGGCGGTTTTGCGTCGCCCTCAGCCGGCTCAAGGCCCGCATCTTGGCCGCCAAAACCACCTGTGAGACCGGTTTGATCAGATAGTCATCACCCCCCGCCTCGATGCCGCGCGCCAGGTCTTCGTCGTTGCTGCGCCCGGAAAGAAAGATGATCGGAGTCCACTGCCCGGCTTCGCGCTCACGCAATTGGTGGGCCAGCCAGTGGCCATCATGGCCGGGCATCACCACATCGAGCAAGACCAGGTCAGGCCCATGTTGCACGTACAGCGCGAGCCCTTCGGTGGCATTGCAGGCCTCAACGACCCGATAACCCGAATGGCGCAGCGAGGCGGCAATGTAGCCACGAACGGCGTTGTCGTCGTCGACCAGCAAGACCTTCAGAACGCCGGTGATTTCGGTGGTCATGTGTTGCTCATCGCCCAATCACAGGGCTCATGAACTTATCGGCAGCCTGCACCAGCGCTTGAGTCCGGCCGCGCCCACGAGCCATGAGGCCGACGGCGCCGGGCGGCCAAGCGGGCGAAGATGGCGGCGGGGTCGCACTGGTTCGTGCCGCAGGTGCAAGCCCGACGGGCTAGTGTTGCGGTGCAGAGGTTTCGGTACAAATGAAAGCGATGGATTCGTTCGTCAGGCTAGACGCAAACCACAGCCATAGCTCTCGCTATGGCGCGGATTTGCAACGACGCATGGCGGACGAAGACGCGGTTTCATGTATCGAAACTTCTGGATCGCAACACTAGGGAATGGTGTTGACGAAGCCGTGGGGTGTACGGCGCGTCGGGCGCCACCAGCGTCATCTTTACTCATCCCATGCACAGGCATTCACAGCGCTGATGGGGGCCCAATCCACCATGCAGGGCTCACGGATAATTTCCTGGCCGCATTGGCAACGTCAGACTCGGTCAACAGGAGAGACCCATGCGCATCGGCGTTCCCAAAGAGATCAAGAACAACGAGTTCCGGGTCGGCCTCACGCCGGCCAGCGTGCGCGAGTTCCACGCCCATGGCCATGAGGTGATGGTGCAAAGCGGCGCTGGTGCAGCCATCGGTTTGCCCGACGTGCTGTACCAGCACGCCGGGGCGCAGATCGCACCCGACGCCGCGGCCGTGTTTGCCTGGGCGCAGATGATCGTCAAGGTCAAGGAGCCGCAGCCCGCGGAATGCCTGATGCTGCGCCAAGGGCAGATCCTCTACGCCTATTTGCACCTGGCGCCCGACCCCGCACAGACGGCGGCGCTGCTGCGTTCAGGCGCGGTGTGCATCGCCTATGAAACGGTGACCGGCCCCGGCGGCGGGCTGCCGCTGCTGGCGCCGATGAGCGAAGTGGCCGGCCGCATGGCCATCCAGGCCGGCGCGGCGCACCTGGAAAAGTCCAAGGGCGGAATGGGCTTGTTGCTGGGCGGCGTGCCGGGCGTGCCGCCCGCGCAAGTGCTGATCCTGGGCGCGGGCGTGGTGGGCACGAATGCGCTGCAAATGGCGGTGGGCCTGGGCGCGCGGGTCACGGTGGTGGACCGCAATGCTGACCGGCTGCGCCTGCTGGATCTGAGTTTTGGCAACCGCATTGCCACGCTGTTTTCCACCACGCACGCGATTGATGAGCACATCGTTCAGGCTGACCTGGTCATCGGCGGCGTGCTCATCCCGGGTGCTGCCGCGCCCAAGCTGGTCACGCGCGCCATGGTGGGCCGCATGCAACCCGGTGCAGTAGTCGTTGATGTGGCGATTGACCAAGGCGGCTGCTTTGAGACCTCACATGCCACCACGCATGCCGACCCCACCTATGTGGTCGATGGTGTGGTGCATTACTGCGTGGCCAACATGCCCGGCGCGGTGCCGCGCACCTCGACCTTTGCGCTGAACAACGCCACCCTGGCGCATGGCCTGGCCATCGCCAACAAGGGCTGGCAGCGCGCCGCCACCGAAGACCCGCACCTGCGCGCCGGCTTGAACGTGGTGCACGGCCAGGTGACGTGCGAGGCGGTGGCGCGCGCGCTGAACCACCCGTACACCGACGCGGCGCTGCTGTTGCGCTGAGGCCGGCTGCGGCGGCGCCGCGGAGCCCATTGACTGCGGCAGGTTCAATGCAGAAATCTGTATGACTCTTGGGTGAAAACCACACTCGACATCAACGATCAGTTGCTGACCAGCGCCAAGCTGCTTGCCGCCCAGCAACGCACGAATCTGACGCGGTTGATCGAAGACGGGCTGCGCATGCGCCTGCGCGAGCAGACAGCACGCCTGCGTGGCAAGCTGCGCTTGCACGTGTTCAAAGGGCGCGGCGGCCTGGTGGCGGGCGTTGACCCACTCCTAGAACAGGCCGCAGCAGCGGCTGCGGCGGGCGCGACGCTGAGCTTGATGCCGATGGTGCTGGCCAGCTTCCTGCGTTTGGTGACCAGCCCCAAGATCTTCCAGCTTCCTACGCCGGTTGATGACGCCGTGGGGTTTGTGGATGCGCTGATGGCAGCTCCTGGCGTGCACTTGGCGCCGCTGGGGCCAGAGTGGACACGCCTGCGTCAGCTATGCCTTGACAAGCAACTCACCGGGAACACCCTGCCCGACGCCTGGCTGGCTGCCGCAACCCAGCACCTTGGCGAGCACCTCGTCAGTTTTGATCGAGACTTCAGGAAACTGTTGGGCCGCGCCTGGTTCACACTGCTTGTGCCGCTGGCTGGTTAACGCCGTTCAAATTCGAGCGACAGCGCCTGACCGAGTGCCTTTCAGGCCAGGCACCCAACCTGTTCGCGCTGCCACGGCAGCCATGGTGCCCGCCCCGCCGCCCCACAGACCAAAACACCCGCTTGCATAGGCGTCTTCATCAAGAGCGTGCCAGCTGATCGCTCACGCGCTGCGTTGGCGTCACTTGCTGCATCGCCAGCCCTGCCTCGTGCTCCAGCAATGGCGCCGGTGCGGTGGCTGCTACTTCGGCACCGGGCCTGCCGGCGCATCCTTCGCATCCTTCGCGGCCGGCAGGCGCTTGCGGCTGGATTCGATGGTTGCTTTGACCTGTTCAGCGAACCTGTCGGCAGAGCTGTCAATGGCACTCTTGCCTTCCAGAGTGAGGCGTTGGGTTTGGCCAGCGCCAGATGGCGTTTTCGCCAGCGCATAAGCCGCCTTTTCCTAGTCTTACTGTGTTAACAAAATCAAGGCATTATGTGAACTTCTTCAAGCAAGAGGTGAGCCTTGATGGAAGAACTTCGCGAATTTGAGCGCTACATGGTGCACTTGAGTGAGGGTCTGGGCCATGTGGATCGGCATGTTGGGTTGCGCGGGTATTGCACGGGCCTGATGGCCCCGCTCAAGCG
>JANOXU010000036.1:0-1861 GCA_031418595.1 Burkholderiales bacterium | reverse complement strand
GACTTTGCCCTTCGCATGGACTTCGCCCACCTATTCACCTTTCAGGTGTCGCCGCTTGAACTGGTGCTGCGCGGCAGCCTCGTCTACTGGTTCCTGTTCCTGATGTTCCGCTTCGTGCTGCGGCGCGACGCCGGCAGCCTGGGCATAGCCGACGTGCTGCTCGTGGTGCTGGTGGCCGACGCGGCGCAGAACGCGATGGCCGGCGGTTACGACACGGTGTCGGAGGGTGTGGTGCTGGTGCTCACGCTGATGGGCTGGAACCTGTTGCTCGACTGGTCTAGCTTTCAATGGTCGGCGGTGCGCCGCTTCGTCGAGCCGCCGCCGCTGCTGCTGATCGACCGCGGCCGCGTCATCGCACGCAACCTGCGCCGCGAGCACATCAGCCGCGAAGAACTCGACGCGCAACTGCGCCTGGCCGGCGTCGACGGCGTGAACCAGGTCAGGAAGGCCTACCTGGAAGGCGATGGTGCTTTTTCGGTGCTGAAGAAGTGAGTCGGGACCGGGACTCGCGGAGCGCCAGCGCCATCACTCATACGAATTCGCTTTCGAACTCATAAGAAAGCCGTTCGGGCTGAGCCCGAACGGAAATTTATGCGTCTGAACGCAAATCGGTATCACTCCAGCACGAATGCGACCACCGCGTCGCCGGTGCGCGTGCCCAGCGAGCCGTGGCCGCCAGCGGCCACCACCACCCACTGTTTGCCGTCGGCGCGGTACGTCATCGGCGTGGCCTGACCGCCGAAGGGCAGCCGTGCCTGCCACAGCAGCTCGCCGCTGGCGGCGTCGTAGGCGCGCAGGGCCTGGTCCAGCGTGCCGCTGAAGAACACCAGCCCGCCGCCCGTCAGCAGCGGCCCGCCCAGGCTCACCACGCCCATCGGCAGCGGCAACGGCAGCAGCGCCGGCAGGCTGTCGCGCACGGTGCCGTTGCGGCGCTGCCAGACGGTCTTGCCGCTGCGCAGGTCGACACCGGCCAGCAGCCCCCACGGCGGCGCCTGGCAGGGCAGGCCCAGCGGTGAGACGAACGGCCCCATCTTGAAGGCGTAGCGGCCGCCGTAGTTTTCGTTGAAGGGCGCGCGGCCGTTGCTGACGATGGGCTGGTCGGGCGTGGTGCGCGGCAACAGCTGGTGCGTGAAGGCCAGCCGCACCGGGCTGCCCACCAGCAGCTCGCGCACCGGGTCCACCGCCACGCCGCCCCAGTTGAAGACGCCGGTGTTGCCGGGATAGACCAGGCTCTCGCGCTCGCTGGGCGGTGTGTACGGGCCTTCGTAGCGCAGCTGCTGAAAGCGGATGCGGCACCACAGCTGGTCCAGCGGCGTGACGCCCCACATGTCGCGTTCGGTGAGGGTGATACCCCGAAACGAGGGGAGGGCATCTGAAAAGGGCTGGGTCGGCGCTGCATGCTCACCCGGTGCCATCCCGCCTTGTGGCACCCGGCGTTCGGAGACCGGCATCAGCGGGCGGCCGGTCTCGCGGTCCAGAACGAATATCTCGCCCCGCTTGGTTGCCTGGATGAGCGCAGGGCGCACCCCGTTCGGGGTTGGCAGGTCGATGAGCGTCGGTTGCGACGCGACGTCGTAATCCCAAAGGTCATGATGAACGGTCTGAAATCGCCAACGCGGCCGCCCGGTCTCGGCGTCCAGCGCAATCACGCTGCTCGACCAGGCATCGTCGAACGGCCGTCGCTGCGCGCCAACATAGTCGAGCACGGCCCCGCCGAGCGGGGCGTACACAAGACCTAGCCGGTCATCGGTGCTCATCGGCGCCCACGAATTGGGCGTCGATGGCGTGTAGGTTTCGCCGGGCGGCGGCACGCCTTGCCGATCCGGGTGGCCGACATCGAAGGCCCAACTCAGTTCTCCGG